>JAITAE010000178.1 GCA_031284295.1 Spirochaetaceae bacterium | reverse complement strand
CGTACACGCAGGATACATTTTTCAGTGTTAATTGTTCCATTTTGCATACAGTATAATCGATCGGGGAGGCCGCCGCTAGGTCAAGGCTGATTTATTACAAAGGGGGGCGCTATTTCCATACCGCCTTCGGCACATAGGGGCCTTCCTGTCGCGCCCCCCAGCCCGATAACGGCGCGCGAAACATTGAGCGCGTTTAGATGAAAACGCCGCAGGCTGTGGCGCTGGACCAGGCCGCTGTTTTGAATAAGTTTTTAGCGCCGCCCGATAACGGCGCGCGAAACGTTGAGCGCGTACAGTAGAAGATGCCGCAGCAAGCTCGTTCCCTTCCTTATGCGGCTAAGCGTGCGGTAAAACGTCAGGCAAAACAGCATAAGCAAGCGCGCTTGCGACACGCTGTTTTGTGAAGCAAACTCCCAAGCTCAACGCGGAGCGTTGAGCCAGGCGGCGGATTGGGGGGTGGCGGAATACCGCGCTTGCGCGGGATGTAGACAGGGGGGCGCGACAGGAAAGCCCCTATATGCCGGTAACGGCATGGAAATAGCGCCCCCCTTCATATTAAGAATCATTGTGAACCTGGTAAATCGCGGGGACAACAACTGACATACCCGCGTATTTAAACCCGCTGGCGGTATGCTACCGCGTAGCGGACTTTAAACCCGCTGGCGGGGGTGGCAAAAACAGCACTTATTTTGTAAACTATGCGAAATTGTAGAAGTATTTGGGGATTATGAACCTTCCAAAATATCAAATTTTGGAAACACCTTAAAATGCGCAAGGAGAATATATGGCTGACACGAAACGCGTGGTAAAAATTTTTGATACAACGCTGAGGGACGGGGAGCAAGCGCCGGGCTGTTCAATGAATGTCGCGGAAAAGATAGAAGTCGCTAAACGGCTGGAGATGCTTGGCGTGGATATTATCGAGGCGGGGTATCCCGCGTCCAGTCCCGGCGATCTTGAGGCGGTCAGGACGATAGCCGGGATAATCAAGCATAGCGGTGTGGCGGGGCTCTGCCGCGCACTGGAAAAGGACATTGACGCGGCGCGGGAAGCCCTGCGAAAGGCGGAAGCGCCCCGTATTCATATATTTTTGGCGACAAGCCCCGTACACATGGAATATAAACTAAAAATGAGCCCGGATCAGGTGTTTGAGCGGGCGGTAAACGCGGTAAAGTACGCGAAGAAATTCTGTTCTGATGTGGAATTTTCCGCCGAGGACGCATTCCGAAGCGACCCGGACTTTGTGTGCAGGGTGTTTGAGGCGGTGATAGCGGCGGGGGCTTCCACCGTCAACTTTCCCGACACAGTGGGCTACGCGATGCCGGTGGAATTCGGCGAGCGTATACGGTACGTGATTCAGCATACCGGCGGGATTGAGCGGGCGCGGCTCTCCGTCCACTGCCACAACGATTTGGGGCTTGCCGTAGCAAACAGCCTGGCCGCGATAAGCGCCGGCGCGGGGCAGGCCGAATGCACGATAAACGGGATAGGGGAGCGGGCCGGCAACGCATCCCTGGAGGAGATCGTGATGGCGCTGCGGGTTCGCAAGGATTATTTTGACGCGGACACGCGGATCGACAGTACGCAGATATACCCGGCAAGCAGGCTTGTGTCGCAGGTTACCGGGGTCAAGGTGCAGCCCAACAAGGCGATCGTGGGAGAGAACGCGTTTGCGCACGAGGCCGGAATACACCAGCACGGCGTACTTGCGAATCCCGCCACCTACGAGATTATGACGCCGGAATCGGTCGGCATCAGCAAGAAGGATCTGGTTCTGGGCAAACATTCCGGCAAGCACGCGCTGAGCGAGCGGCTTGCCGAACTTGGCTTTAAGGTTGAAGGCAAGGCTCTGGACGACGTTTTCTCAAAATTCAAGGCGCTTGCGGACAGCAAAAAGACGGTATCCGACCGCGACATCGAGGCCCTGGTGATAGGCGGCGCGGGCGCGGCCCCCGAAAAATGGAAGCTCGACCGCTGGGTGATAAACGCCGGCTCCTCCGTTTCCGCGACAAGCGCGATCAGGTTGGAGGCGGAGGACGGCGGTATGCGCGAGGCGGTTCATTTTGGCAACGGCTGCGTGGACGCGGCGTTTAGCGCGATAAACAACCTTGTCGGCAAGGATGTCGCGCTTGAAATGTTCGAGTTGGGGGCGATTACCGGCGACGCTGACGCCCAGGGCGAGGCCATGGTCAAAATCTCGTATGACGGCGGCATCTGGAACGGACGCGGCGTTTCGACAAACATCATCGAGTCGGCAATAAAAGCCTACATCGCCGCGATCAACTCAATGGAAGCTGACCCCGCCGGCGGCGCTCACCCGCAGTGTTCGGGACTGTAGTGCAATGATGATGAGTCAACATAGCCGGCGGCCAACTATGTTGACGAGGCATTATTACTCAGGATGTAATAGAAAAACTCGTATAATTCGCGTCTAGTTACGCCGCCCGGCCCGCTGGTGAGGCCGGCTCTGCCGCGTTTGTTCCTAACGCCTAATCACGGCAAAAATTTGCCCGGCAAAAGGCTTTTCATTTTTCCCTGTACTTCTCCGATAATAAAAATTATGCGTGGGAAAAAAACAAAATCCTTTATAGCGGGCATACTCGTGATTTTCTGCATCGTACTTTCATGGTCATGCGCATCGCCCCCAAAAACTGATATTCCGGGGATAATTCCTGAAACTGAAGATGTGCCGCCACCGCGCTTCATCGACAAGCTTGCCGCGCGGCTTGACGCTGGAGATATTGACGGCGCGGTTGCCCTTTTCGACACCTTAAGTCCCGGCGAGGCGGCCCTGCGGCAGAACAGGCGGCTAAAGGCCTCAGTGCTGCTTTCAGCCGGCAGGCTGGAAGAGGCGCGCGCCGTGGCGGAAACCCTGGTAAACGAAGATAAAACCGATGTTGAAAGCCGTTTTGTCCTCGCAAACATCGAGGGCGTGGACGGCAGGACCAAGGAACAGCGGCTATTGCTCGAAGAAATTGTAAAAGACGATCCGTCCCATGTCCCTGCCCTCAACGATCTTGGGCAAATTTCTGTAAACACAAAGTCCGTCAGGCTCGCCGCATCGTATTTCGACCGCGCCCTTGCCGTCGATCCGTCCAACATTGACGCGATACACGGCAGGGCCAACGTATACCGTTTGGAACGTAAGGGCGGCGAGGCGGAAGCCCTGTTAAACAGGGCGGTGGAACTATACCCGGACCGTAGCGGACCTTACAGCGAACGCGGACGTTTCTACCGCGAAAACGGCCGTTTGCCGGAGGCGCTTTCCGACCTTGATACGGCAAAAAAGCTGAATCCGAACAGTTACTGGGTTTCGTACGACAGGGGCCGAGTCCTGCTGGAAATGGGAAAGAAGCGGGAAGCTCTTGTGGAATTTGATAACGCAAGCAGGTTTGATCCGCATGTTTTTATCGCGTATGTATACAGCGCGGGAATACGCGATGAATTGGGTGATGTTGACGGCGCGGAACATGACTACGAAACGCTTATCCGGCTGAGACCGGACTATTATTTCGCGCTCGAGGGGCTAGGTATTCAAAAGATGAAGAAGGGCCTGTATAATGAAGCGGCGCAGGTTTTTGAAACGGCTTACAGGACGGCCCCCGCAGAAAACAATTACGCGATGCTTGCCGCAATCAATAAGCTGAAAGGCGGCGGCAAGCCCAACGAGGTAAAGTCTTTTGTGGAACAAGCTTTGAGAAAGATCGACCGCGGCAAGCTGGATTACTATGTTATGCGTCTGTTTTATGATTTTTCGGGTGAATCCGATGTAACACGCCGTATTGACCAGGAGAAAAATCAGAGAATCAAGGCGCAAATGCTGTTTTATATGGCAAATTATTACGATATTAGGGGCGTAAACCTGCTCGCCGACAAGTTTTTTATGGAATTTCGCGACATGAAGCGCAAGGATCTTGTTGAGTGGCGTTTGAACGAATGGATTTTGAAAGAAAGAAACATACAACTTGGCGGCAGCGGTGCGGCGGATAACGTTGACGCGGCCCAAAAAGGATAAACATGATCGAAAATGGCGATACACGGGTAGATTTGCATCTTGACGGACGGGAGATAATCCTGATAGGTACCGCCCATATCTCCAGGGAAAGTATAAACGAGGTGAGGGAAGTCATCCTGCGTGAAAGGCCCGGCATGGTTTGTGTTGAGCTTGATAACGGACGTTTCGAGGCTATGACGCAGAAAGACGGTTGGGCAAAGCTTGATATTATCAAAGTTATCCGCGAGGGAAAGGGTTTTCTGCTGATAGCCAACCTTGTGTTGTCCAGTTTTCAGCACAGACTGGGCGACGATCTCGGCGTAAAACCCGGCGAAGAGATGCGCGCCGCTGTAGACGCCGCGGTGGAACTAGGCGTTCCATACTCGTTCTGCGACCGCGAGGTTCAGCGGACGTTAAGGCGCGCCTGGTCCAAATGCGGCTTTTGGAGTAAATGCAAACTTCTTGCCGGGCTGCTTTCCAGCGCCTTTACCTCAGAAAAGCTGAGCGAGGCGGATATAGAAAACCTTAAAAAGCAGAACGAACTTGACGGCATGATGAAAGATTTGGCGGACTATCTGCCTGAGGTAAAAGAAACCTTGATAGATGAACGCGACCGCTATCTGGCCGCCGGAATTTGGCGGAATTCCGCCCGTGACGGGAAGCGCGGGACGGTGGCGGTTGTCGGGGCGGGGCATCTGGAAGGGCTCAAGGCGCATATTGAGCGTATAGCCGCCGGTATTGATACCGGCGATGTTTCCGAACTGGAAACGGTAAATCCGCCGAGTCCCGGCAGTAAGGTTGCGTCTTGGATAGTGCCGGCCCTCATCGTGGCCATCATAGTGGTGGGTTTTTTCCGGGCGGGCGCCGGCGTCAGCCTTGATATGCTGCTGCGCTGGGTTCTCTGGAACGGCTCGCTTGCCGCCGCCGGCGCACTCATCGCCTTTGCCCACCCGTTTGCGATACTCG
>JAITAE010000177.1 GCA_031284295.1 Spirochaetaceae bacterium | reverse complement strand
ACCTACGACAACTTTCACCGCTACGCGCTTCGCGGTTCCTGCGCGGCAGGCTATCAATACTTTTACGATACGCTGATGACGGGGAGTTACGACGAGGCGGATGTTCTGTACCCGCTTATCGCGAGCGAAGTTGAGTACGCCGCCGACTATTCATTCATCATACTGACTATAAATCCGGCGGCAAAGGACGCGGAGGGGCTGCCCATCACGGCGGAGGACGCCGCGTTCTCGTTCAACATAATATTTGAAAAGGGCGTGCCTCAGTTCCGCTCATTCTATGCCGGCGTTACGGTGAGCGTTCTGGACGGCAACCGCGTGCGCTTTGACCTACCGCCGGGCGACAAGGAAAAGATGATGTCGCTGGCCCAGTCCACCGTGTTTCCAAAACGCTTCTGGGAACAGCACAATTTTTCCGAGCCTTTAATCGCCCCGCCTTTAGGCACGGGGCCCTACCGCGTGAAGGACTACAAGATGGGTCAGTACGTGATTTTGGAGCGCGTGAAGGACTACTGGGCCGCCGGGCTGCCGGTAAACAAGGGGCGCTACAACTTTGACACGATACGCTACGACTATTACCGCGACAGCAATGTAGCGTTTGAGGCTTTCAAGGCGGGCGAGTACGACTTCCGTGAGGAAAATTCCGCCTCCAACTGGGCAACAGGTTACTCAGGCAAGATTTTCGAGAACGGCGTGATAATCCGTTCCGAACCGCCCGACGAGAGCCCCGCGCCTGCAAACGGCCTCACGTTCAACATCCAGCGTCCTATATTCAGCGATATACGGGTGCGCAGGGCGCTCTCTTACTTCTTTGATTTTGAGTGGATAAACAAAAACCTGTTCTATGGTCAGTACAAGCGCATACGCAGTTTCTTTCAGAATACAAAGTACGAAGCGCGGGGGCTGCCGTCTCCCGAAGAGCTTGAAATACTGGAGCCCGTGCGCGGCATCATCCCGCACGAGGTCTTTACGGAGGAGTACCGGCCCCCCGTAACAGACGGCAGCGGCTACATAAGGACGCAGGCCCGTGATGCGCTCCGGCTTTTGAACGAGGCGGGCTGGGTGTTAAAGGGCGGCAGGCTGCTCAATGAATCAGGCGAACAGTTTAGTTTTGAATTCCTGATATACGACAGTACGACCGAGCGTTTCTTGATCCCGTTCAGGAACAACCTTGCCCGCTTCGGCATAGATATGCGTATCCGCGCTGTTGACCAGAGTCAGTACATAAACCGGCTTCGCTCCCGCGATTTCGATATGCTTGACCGCGGCGCTCCGGCATTCCCATACCCCAGTTCCGACCTGCTGATTCTCTGGAATTCGCGGTACATCGACTCTACGTGGAACACGCCCGGCGTCTCCGACCCCGCGATAGACTACCTTACCGAATTCATCGCCGCACATCAGGAAGACGACGCGGCGCTCACCGCCGCGGGCCGCGCCTTTGACCGCGTCCTCACATGGAACGGCTATCATATCCCGCAATGGTACCTTGACCACTACCGCCTCGCCTATGTGAACAAATTCGGCATCCCTCCTGTACGCCCCAAATACGACATCGGCCTAGACTACTGGTGGTCCGCCCCACCAGTGGGTTTAAAGTCCGCTACGCGGTAGCATACCCCAGAGGCTTTAACATACGCGGGTATGTCAATTATTGCCCGTGCTATTTGCTAGGTCTTTACTTTTCATTCTTAAATATAAAGGGGGGCGCTGTTTTCCATGCCGCCTTCGGCACATAGGGGCCTTCACCGTCGCGCCCCCCTACGGTCGCACTTCGTTGCGCCCTACCCCCCAATCCGCCGCCACCCCGCCAGCGGCTGGAGTTTGCTCCACCAACACCGTGAATAACCGCGTAGCGTTTATTCACCACCCCATCCGCCGTCCGCTCCACGTCCCCCTACTTCCAGTCACGCTCCACGTCTAGAGTGTGTGAGACACACTGTCTAGAGTGTGTGAGACACACTGTCTAGAGTGTGTGAGACACACTGTCTAGAGTGTGTGAGGCACACTGTCTAGAGTGTGTGTGACGCGCAAGTGTCAGTGTGGGTATCCGGGCCGTACTCATGGCTTTCCCTCCATATAGTGATTAGTGATAGTAGTTTAAGCGAATAATCCACAAGCCATCCCGCCGGCAGGCGGTTGGCTCACGCGCTGCGTTGTGCTTCGGAGTTTGCGCCGCCGCGCTACGCGCCGCTTACCGCCTTAGCCGGATGATGCAAAACGGCAGCAATACACCAAGCCCCCCTCACTACTCACTAACCACTAACCACTACCCACTAACCACTAACCACTAACCACTACTCACTATTCACTAACCACTGCCGCCGCAAGCTCTCTCAAGGACGACTCCTCAGCCGCCTAGCGGCGGCCACTCTTCATTCTTCATTACAAACAGGGGGGATGGGGGATTTCCATGCCGTTACCGGTCTATTTTCCTGTATCCCGGCTATTCACTTCAGAAACTATTCCCGTTTTTCCTTCGGCCGGAATATGTAAAAGTTTTTTGCGCGTAACGCCTGAGTTTCTTAAACATTTTGTGTACTTGCTGCGCGGATGCTCCTTCGAATGCGTGAATCAAACCAGCCAAAGCGCCTTTGATTTACGGATCCTGCGCACCGGGGTAAAAAAGGCGATGAACCGTAAGCCGGATTCTGTTCCTTTCTGTTGGGATACTCTCACAAAAAAAAGGATGCCGCCATCTGTCTTGAGCCGCCGTTACCGGCGGCTTCCATGCAGCCTACCCGCGCTTAGGGGCGGGCAGCCCAAGCGCTGTTTAGCTTTGCTCCTGATGAGGCTTGCCATGCCGGAATTGTTGCCAATTCCGCGGCGGGCTCTTACCCCGCCATTTCACCCTTACCGTGCGTCCGCCTCGGCGGAAACACGGCGGTATACTTTCTGTTGCGCTGTCTGTGGCGCCGGCGCCCGGCATCATGTGCCGGACGCCGGCGTCCCCGGCCGTTAGCCGGCATCATGCCCTGCGGAGCCCGGACTTTCCTCGTTGCCGCGGCGGCGCCGCGGCAACGCGGCGGCGGTTCATCGCCTAAGATAAATCTTCGTAATCCATTACTTTTTCATCATCTTCTTCGTACTCATCTTCAACAAATTCTTCATCGTCCAAATCTTCAAGATCCGACAGGCTGCCCGCGGTATCCTCGTCAAAATAATTTTCTTCACCGTCTGAAGATTCCTCGTAAAACAGAATGCTTGAGCAGTAGGGACATGAAACAATTTCTTTGCCGCCTCGGACACTGTTTGCAAACTGTACCGGCAGAATCATATGACAGCTTGAACAGACACCGCCTTTTATACTTACGATTCCGTTTCCACCCTTCTTTTTGACGATACGTTCAAACTTAAATAACAGTTCTTCATCCATATTTTTTGTAAGTTCTTTTTCTTCCGCTTCCAATTCTACCAAAAGTTTTTTACGATCCGCAAGTTCGGATTCTACGCGCGACTTGGCCTGCGACAGCTCGGCCTCCTGCTGGTCTATCAACCCTTTTTTCTGCTCCATGTCGCTGTCAAGATCACGCATCTTTTGTTCCTTCTGTTTTATTTCCTTGCGATACTGTGATTCTTTTTCAGAGGCGTCATGAATTTCCTTGTCAAGATTTTCATATTCACGCTGGGTACTTATCGCATCCATGTGTTTTTCCGCCTTTTCTCGCGTACTCTCCGCTTCGAACAAAAGGTTTTTTAATTCCGCTTCCGCTGTTTTTGCGGCACTGCGCTCAATATGCATTTCTATATATTCTTTTTTCAGACGTTGCAGCAGTTCTTCCTGCGTTACAAGCATCTTTGGAATATAGGTGATATCACGCTCCAATTCAATTTTTTTTGCGAGTACATCCTGCAGTGAACGCAGTTTTTCAAAAATTTCTTCTGTTGCCATTGTATCCTCTCCATAAAATATATTAGACTTGTTCGACAACCCGGTTGCTTGTCTCACAGTCTTGCAGTTTAAAAGGCTAAAAGCCTTACAAAACTGCGTTTTTTAATGAAAGTTGGCGCGGAAACTGAAGTTTCCAAACAACTCCATTGGTATGGGCGCGCCACTGTCAGAAATAAAATGTATTTCATGAAAGTGTCCGCGCCGCGCATCCGGCCCCTCCCCCTAATGATCCAAATAATCTTTGAGTTTTCTGCTGCGTACAGGGTGGCGCAGCCTGCGCAGGGCCTTTGCTTCTATCTGCCTGATACGCTCACGTGTAACATTAAAATAAAGCCCCACCTCTTCAAGCGTCAGCGAATAACCGTCATCCAGGCCGAAACGCATCTTTAGAACCTCTTGTTCACGCTTGGGCAGTGTAGCCAGTACACCGAAAAGTCGTTCCTGCAACAGCGTAAACGCGGTTTTGCTGGCCGGATTTTCGACATCTTTATCCTCTATGAAGTCTCCCAGCAGAGAATCTTCCTCCTCTCCGATTGGGGTTTCAAGAGATATAGGCTCACGCGCAACATTTTTAACGGTTTTTACACGAACCACGGTCCAGCCTAATTTTCCGGCAATTTCATCATCGGTCGGTTCGCGTCCCAGAGACTGTAGCAGCTGACGGGCCTCCCTGCTTACCTTGTTTATCTGTTCTATCATGTGCACGGGTACGCGAATCGTGCGCGCCTGATCGGAAATTGAACGTGTTATGGCCTGGCGTATCCACCACGTAGCATAAGTCGAAAACTTAAAGCCTTTTTGATATTCAAACTTTTCGACAGCTTTGATAAGGCCGATATTGCCTTCCTGTACAAGGTCAAAAAAATGAAGGCCGCGGTTGGTATACTTTTTTGCGATAGATACAACAAGGCGCAAGTTTGCCGTAATAAGCTTGTCCTTTGCGTCTTTCAGCATCTTGCGCCCATAATTAATATCGCGCGCCATAAGGTTGATATTATCGCAAGATTCTTCGAATTCATCTTCAAGTTGTTCAAGCCGTTTTTGCGTCTGTTGAATATGCTGGATTTTTTCCTTTATTTCATCGGAACTGAGCGATAATTCATTTTCAAGATGTTCCCGCTCTTCCTTTACCGTAAGGCCCCGTCCCAGCGCGCGCAATTCCTTCATTGAAGTAACCTGAAGCCGCTTTTCAATCCTATCCTGTTCCTTGCGAAAACGTTTAATCTTTTTGGCAGCCTGCACAAATTTGTCGGAAAAGGTGTTTATCTCTTCCGGGTGTATCTCAATATCTTTTATTAATTCAAGCAGGCCCGACCTGAGTTTTATCAGGTCCTGATCTCCAAAAATATCAGGACCGCGTATGCCCCTTGATATGAGCTTTCGTTTTGCTTCGATATATTTTTTCAGGTCGGTATCTATGACGCGGAGGCTTTCTTTATAAAAGTTATAAAGACGGCGACGCTCCGTCATGAATTCGGTTATCTCTTTTTTTGTTTTTTCGTGCAGGTCTTTCGCTTCTTTTTTTGAAAAAGCCTTCTGCGCTATGCGGTGACATTCGGTGATGATCATGCCGGATCGTTTTATAACGTCCTTGATTATATTGCCGCCCTCTTCCATTTTTTTGGAAAGCTCTTTCTCCTGGTCCCCGTTAAGGAGATGAACCTTCCCGATTTCCTTGAGGTAGAGCCGTACCGGGTCATCAATGGTCGCTTCCTTGTCGTTTGAACGGCGTAAATGTTTTTTTTCGGAAGACACGTTTTTAATGAAGGCTTTAAGCACTTCTTCCTCATCTCCGCCCTCTTCCCGTTCCAGTTCTATATTGGAGGATTCCAAGACGGAAAAAATATGTTCCATTTTTTCGGCATTGTTGATAACATTCTCCGGCAGGAATTCTTCCATGTCATCATGCGTGATACGGTTATTTCTTATTCTTGCATACTCAATAAGTTTTTCCAAAAATGAATCGGCGCGGGCATCTTCTTCGGCAATGCCATCCATGTTATCGATGTCGTTCACGTCCATATTCATGTTTTCAAGCTTCAAATCTACATGCCTTTCATCCACGCTGTAAACGTTTTTTTCTTTAACAGGAGCAATTTGTATTTCCTCTATCATTTTATTAACCCCTCTTTAAGCCTTGTAACTCGGCGTCAATGAACATTTTTTCATGCATCAAATCTTCCATAGATGCTCCGTTGTTTTTTACCGATCGCATTTTTACGATAAGTTCATTTCGTTTTCGCATAAGGCGTTTTGCATTTAGTTTTTTTATGCTGTCGGCAACTATATGTTCCGGCTTTTCGGAAAATTCCCGCGTTGCGGCCTTTTCAACAACGAATTGTTTAAGCTCTTCGGTTAAAATACCGTTTATAGCTGCTTCAAAACTCATATTGCCGGCGCGGTTACACTCCTCAAGCGTTACATAAAGTTCTTTTGCGTAAATGTCATTAAATTCCTCAATTGGAATCGCGGAACGCAGTTTGGCAAACAAAAAAGGGGCCGTTTCGCAATTCACCGCTACCGCGGTAAGCGGATAAAGCTCGTCATTCATGTTTATGGGGCGCCTTACAGCCGCCTCAGGATTTTTTTGTGCGTTATATCCACCATCGTGCCAAACTTTATAATCATGTAGTACCGATTGCGTACCAGTTCCAAAAACCTCCGCTATCCTCCTAAAGTAAGCCTCTCGTTCAACCTCAGAATCGATTAGGTCTAAAAATGGAAACAAAGAGGCAACGGCCCTTGCTTTCCGCGTGGAATCCGAATCGTCCGCCGAGGTCCTGTTTTCGGCCAACAGGTACTCAAAGTCAATCATACTATGTTTCACAAATTGTTGCAAGTACCCCGCGCCCCTATCTTTTAAAATGTCAGCCGGATCTTTGAATTCCACCGGGCCTTCCGGTTTGATCACAAAGGCGGGGCAGGCAGCGCTTCGGCAGGTCAATACCGCCTTTGCCGCGGCCGCCTGCCCCGCCGCGTCGCTATCAAACAGCAATTTTATCCTGTCTACCCAGCGCGCCAACAACCGCGCCTGTTCCACGGTGAAGGCCGTACCCAGCGGGGCTACCGCGTTACAAATTCCCGCTTCGTGTAGCGCAATCACATCCATATATCCTTCCGCCAATATCACTTCTTTCTTGTTTCGTATTTCATTCATGGCCAAATCCAACGCAAATAATGTATCCCTCTTCTTATAAATTAATGATTCTGCGGAATTAAGGTATTTTGGGCCGTCTACACCAAGGATTCTGCCGCCAAAAGCGGCTATGCGCCCCTGCCTGTCCGCTATCGGGAATATAAGCCGGTCCGAAAAGAAGGCCCTATGTGGATTCGCCTTTGTAAATAGTCCGCTTTCGGCCAAAAAAGGGGCCGAGTAACCTTTGTCGAGCAGAAACCGGTACAGCCAGAACGGGTCTGCGGGCGCATAGCCCAGCCGGAAACGTCTTATCGATTCGTCTGAAATACCGCGTCCCCTGACATAGTTCAGGGCCTCCCCGCCCTCCGGCGTCTCCATCAATATGTAGCTAAAACTCCCCGCTACACGCCGGTACAGGTCTACAAGGTCATCCTTTTTCTTGTCAAGTTCGCCGGTATTGACCGGAACACCCGAATTATCCAGTATAAGCGGCACGCCGAAACGCTTTGCCAGCAATTCCACCGCTTCCGGAAAGCTCAGTTTGTCCATCTCCATCACAAAACTGATAATGTCGCCGCCCTCGTGGCAGCCAAAACAGTAGTATGTTTTCCGTTCAGGGTCAACAGTGAACGACGGTGTTTTCTCGCTGTGAAAGGGGCAGCGGCCCCACCAGCGCCCGCTCTTTTTTTCTAGTTTGACATAGTCTCCGACAACGGCAACGGCGTCCAGCCGGCTACTCAGTTCGGTGATGCTCTCTTTGGCTATGAACCCCATGACTCAGCGGTTTCCTTTTACCAGAAGTTCGCCCGCCTCTATGTGTTCATCGAAGGTCTTTGAAAAGTAATGCGTCCCGGACGCGGGATCAACGACCCGGAAGAACAGAAAGTCGTTATCTTCCGGCGCAAAGGCGGCTTTCAAAGCTACCGCGCCCGGCGCGGCTATGGGGCCGGGCGGTAAACCGGAACGTATATACGTGTTGTATGGATTTTGAATCTGAACGTCACGGTTAAACAGCCGCCGGGGGTGCGGTTTTCCCTGAATTTCGGTGATTATATACTCGATTGTCGCGCAGGATTCCAGACGCATACCGCTTTCCAGACGGTTTTTGAACACCCCGGCAATTACGGCGGCCTCCTCCGCAACCCGGTACTCCCGCTCAATAATGGAAGCGAGCGTTACTTTTTCATACAGCTCGCCGGGCGTGAGGCTATACGCGTCCAAACCAAGTTCATCAAGCCGGCTAAAAAAAGTATCCGCCATCTTGCGTACAGCGCGTTCCGCCGGATAGTTGGCCTGAAACAGGTAGGTGTCCGGGTAAAGGTAACCTTCCATCGTCTCACCGGGAACATGGTACTCATCGAGCAGAGCGCGGCTGCTCGCGGCCCGCAGGAAGTCCACGGCCGTACAGACCCCTTCCTCTTCCAGTATTGCGGCCGTTTTCCGCAGCGTCGCGCCTTCCGGTACCATCAAACGGAGAAGTTTTTGCCGGCCCTTCTGTAGTATTTTATGGAGCGCGATCTGGCTTACCGGCAGATCGATCTGGTAGACGCCGGCCTTGATGTACTCGCGCTCGAACCGGGAAAGGATATTCCAGAACAAAACACTGTTGATGATCCCCGCTTCGAACAGCCGCCGGCCTGCCGCAATGGAGCTTTCACCGTCCTGTATATCGATCACGGCCCGTCCGTCACTTTCTATGCGCACACCTTCCGTGTCAACGGGGGTGCGGGACGGAGGGGCGTTAAAAATCATGATCAAAATCGTGGCCGATACCGCAAGCAAAAAGCCGCATACCAGCATTCCGGCCACAACAGAAAAAACATTCCGTTTCTTCATAACGTATACTACACCTAAGCCCGCTTAAATAAAAGCCATCGG
>JAITAE010000148.1 GCA_031284295.1 Spirochaetaceae bacterium | reverse complement strand
TGCTATGCAAATCTCCACAGTTAAATAATTTCCTTACCCGATCGAACCTCGTAAACAATGCAACGCTTACATGATACCCCGCCGCAAAGTTTGCGACTTCAGGGCGGGGAGGTTCATTTCCAACTATTATTGATTCTATAGGGATAGAGTATGATGCCAACGGAATTGGGCTCGGAAGATCCATAAATAAAGGAGAAAAAACATTGATTGAATTGTTGGGACGAGAAGAATTTGAAGCAAATCTTAAGAAAAAATCAAATCTTTATGAAACATTCTTTATAAGCAAAAATTAAAATACGGACGCTGCACTACAGGACAGTTTACGCATGGGATCCAAAGCTACTCGCCTCCGTCCGTATGGGTGGAGGGTTTCGTTATGGCCTGGCCGAAAAAGCCCTGTCTGTTCCGTCCGCCACTCAGGAATGCGCCCGCGCCGTCATGCAGCTTAACGCCACGGCCGGTCGCATTTTTGCCTGTACGCGCTCAATGTTTCGCGCGCCGTCTCGGGCTGGCGCTAAAGATTTGTGTGGGTGTGGCGACCTGATCCCGCGCCAAAAAACAGCGTGTCGCAAGTGCGCCTGCTTAGGTGAAACTACAGTCGTGCCTGGCTGGTCGGCTAGCGGTCGTAATGACAAACAAGACATACTGAAATGACAAGAGCCCCCAGCCGGGACAACAGGCCAACACCACTCATTCAATGTTCATTAAACAGCGTCAGCCCCCCCCCCCCCCTGAAACCGTGAGAAAAGTCCGGATCGTACAGTTTTGAGCGTTCATAGTCGTCCGCAAGGAATCCCCCGGCCAGGATCAGCGCCGTCCTGTCCGCGCCAAGTTCCCGCTGCATGGCCTCAAGTTCGCCCACCGTGCCGCGTACAATTTTTTGTTCGGGCCAGGTTGCCTTGTAAACCAGGGCCGCCGGCGTTTCTGGGGGCAGGCCCGCGTCAAGCAGTTTCTGACGCACCTCGCCGGCAAGCGCGGCACTTAAAAAAATCGCCATGCTTGCGCCGTGCGCGGCAAGCGCGGCGAGGTCTTCACGCGGAGGCACGGTGGTTTTGCCGGGGGCGCGGCTGATTATCAGAGTCTGGGAGACGCCGGGCAGCGTGTATTCGGCATTCAAGGCCGCCGCCGCGCCGCAAAAGGAACTCACGCCGGGAACCACCTGAAACGGGATGGATAGGGATACAAGGCGGTCAATCTGTTCGCGGATCGCTCCGTAGATGCTGGGATCGCCGGTGTGCAAGCGCACGGTAAGCCAGCCCCTTTCCTCACCGTAAACAAAGCGCCCGGTTATTTCTTCCAGCGTCATCGAGGCGCTATTAAATATTTCGCAGTCCTTTTTCGCAAAATCAAGCAGGGCGGGATTCACGAGCGAACCGGCATATATGAGTTGGTTACAGTGTTCTATCAAACCTTTGCCGCGTACAGTGATTAGGTCCGCCGCCCCGGGTCCAGCGCCGACAAAGTAAATCACGCTCCCCCATCCCTCATGATGATAAGGCTGTAATAACTCAAACTTTCATCTCCATTCATCTCTTTTACCGGCTTCACAATGACTTCATTTTCCATGCCGCAGTTTGAGACCAGGCCGGCGTCCAGGCATTTTTCTTTAAGCGTTTTGATTATATGCGGCAGCTTGCCGGGCCCTTTCATAAGTACCCGCGTCCCTTTCAGCGCAAGGAACGCGTCCAGATTCGCTTCCGAAGCGCAAAAAATATGCAAATTCTGTTCGCCCAGCACAAGATCGGTGTTCATTGCCGCGGCCGCCGCGCAAAACGAAGGAACACCGCTAATCATGCGCGTCTGGAATCCGGCCTCGTTTGCCAGTTTGCGCAGGTAGCCAAACGTGGAGTACACGGAAACGTCTCCAAGCGTCAGGAAAGCGACGCTGTCACCCGCCTTCAGACTTTCACCTATAGCATTGAACGCGTCCGAGTGGTGGGCGCGCATCAGGGTTTTATCCGCCGTCATCGGTATTTTAATGTGGATTTTTTCTTTTTTCTCAATTTCCGGCATCGCGGCGCGGGCAATTTCATACGCAACAGCTTTGCGGTTTTTGCCCGAATCAATGAACGAAACATAGCGGCAGGCGGAAATCGTTTTAAGTGCTTTTACAGTGATTAGTTCAGGATCGCCGGGCCCCACCCCGACGCCGTACAGAATGCCGGTACAATTCATGTTTTACCTTTATAAAACCTCGCGGAAAGACCAGTGTCCAGCCCAAGATAGCCCCATAATACGCCACTTGTACTCCATAGTCAAGGCATTCCGGTCGGGCGGAGAGCGGCTGGCCGCCTTTAAATACGCGGCCGTATCCGGTGTTGTCCTTGCTGTTTTCCATGCATTCAATGATTTTTAATACAAAGGGGGGCGCTATTTCCAGACTGCCTGCGGCATATAGCCGCCTTCTCTTCGCGCCCCCCTACTTCCAGCCCCGCTGCGCGGGTCTTCCAGTACCCCCCAATCAGGGGCATCATTTAACCAGTGCTTCCTTAGGCGAAGATGCCGCAAGTCGTGGCGGGGGGACGGATGGACAGGTTTTTACTCTACGGCATAGCTTAAATATTCGGATTCGCTGATCTCTTTTTTTGTAAAGTCTTTGCCGTTTTCCGTATAAAAAGCCAAAAATTTTGTTTCTTCGGTTTCTTTAACGGTATCGTTTGAAGAAACCAGTGATGGGTCAATAAGAACTGTTCCTGTTATATAGTATCCATCATTTCCAT
>JAITAE010000104.1 GCA_031284295.1 Spirochaetaceae bacterium | reverse complement strand
ACCGCAAGGTATTCCTTGATGTTTTCAGCGTCAATCTCGCCGCACTGCTCAAGTACGATACGGGTCTGCTTCTTGTAGAACGGAATCTCAGCCTTTTTGAGGATGGGTTTGCCGTCCGGCCCCTTGTAAGCGAGACGCTCGACAGGCTTGCCGCCCTTTATCGTAGTTTCAACGATTTCTTCCGCGTCTTCCGGCCTGACTTTCGTGTATAGCCAGCCTTCAGGCTCGACAAGAACCAGAACGCTCTGGTTACAGAAACCCGGACAGCCGCCTTTTTTGAAGCCAACCGGATGGCCCGGCTCTTCTTTTAATTCAAGCGAACACTGAATATTCTTTGATTTGATTATTTCGGCAATCTTCGCATACACTTCCAGTGAACCTGAGGCAATACAGCCATTGCCCGCACAGACAAGAATTTTGCGCTTTTCCGAATCAAACGATTTTTTGTACGCTGCGCGCGCCTTATGCAAGGCATCTCTACTTGTTAATTTCGACATTTTAACCCCCTATAGCTTTGATTTGAGTTCGTTAAGAATATCCACTACGCCGTCCGGGGTTACTTTAGCGTAGACCTTCTCAGGAACACTGCCCGAAACCATCAGCGCAGGCGCGAGACTGCACGCACCCAAGCAGGCAACCGTCTGGACGGTGAAACGCAAGTCATCGGTGGTAATCTTTTTTTCAGAAAGTCCCAATTCAGAACGCAGACGATCAAGATTGGGAACTGATTTGCGAACATGGCAAGCCGTGCCATCGCAAACTTTGATAATGAATTTTCCTTTTGGCTGTAAAGAAAAATTTTCGTAAAATGTGGCGACGCCATATATGCGCGCCTCGCTTACCCCCAGTTTTTTTGCCACATAGGGAAAAGTTTCGGACGGCAGGTAATTATATTTCTCCTGCACCCCTTGCAAGATTGGGATAATCGAGCCGGGTTTCGCGCCCCACACTTTAATAACGTCGTCAACGACGCTTAAGTCAATAGCTGTACTCATGGTACTTTGTCTCCTTTCAAGGAAATTTTATTGTTAGTTTAAACCTTAAACTCCCATCCGTCAAATTTTTTCAGCGCACGGCGGCAATTCCCGTTAAAGCAGAAAACTGCCGAAACAAAGCGGGGGTGGGCTCGGCTACGGAAGGGCAAACTTTGCGGGGGAGCCGCCCCACTGCGAATAAACGACCGCAATATGCGGACGGGCGCTTAACAATTCAGTTCCTTGTTTATCCGGCTTGGTTTGGAAAGTTTTTTGTTTTCCTTCATTTGTAAACTTAACGTATTCCTTTCCCAGAATACCCCGCTTGAATATCCCTGAATGTTACTGTCGCTATCGGATAGCAATAAACGTTTTTCGGCCCAGCAGCAATATTCTTCATTGATTTCAATGCCGGCATATTTACGCCCTAATTTTTTTGCTGCAACCGATGTTGTGCCTGAACCCAAAAATGGATCTAAGACCAGTCCGTCTTTTGGGCAGCTTGCCAATATCAATTTGGCGATTAGTTTTTCCGACTTTTGCGTAGGATGATCCGTATTTTCCGGCATAGACCAATACGGTATGGAAATATCGTCCCAAAAATTGCTGGGATGAGTCAGCCTAAAATTACCATCGCCGGTTTCCTCCCAGTCTTTGGGTTTGCCGTCTTCCCGATATGGCGCGATTACTTTACGTTTTTGCTTTACGGCATCCACATTAAAATAATATTCCTCCCCCTTTGTTCCAAACCAGATATCCTCCGCCGCATTTTTCCCGTTAGCCTTTGCTCCCCGGCCTTTTTCCCTCTGCCAAATTATTCTGTTCCGAATTACGGTAAAATCACGCATAATTTGATATAGACAAAAAGTGCTTTTCCAGTCTCCACAAATATAGATAGAGCCGGTAGGTTTTAGTGTTCGCATAATCTTGGGAAACCAGCTTGTTAAATACTCCAAATATGCTTCATCATTTGTTTTTGAAAATTTAAAGCCATGAAAATTTTTGTCTAAATTATACGGCGGATCAATTATTAATAGATCAACAAATTCTACAGGCAATAGGTCAATAATATCAAACAAATCCGCACAGATTGTTTTACCGGTTATTTGAGATACGGATATTTTCTCTTTATTGGGAAAAAAACAACTTTTTTTTAATATAGTCCGTTCATTTTCTGAAACCGTTAAAGTCCTATTTCTAGGGGCCTTTTTTTTCTCCATAACATCCTCAAAATGCACAGCATTTGCTGCGACTTGTTCAAGTCCAATATATCTATTGATTTTTGTCAAGAATCCGCATTGACAGAATCCGCATTGGCATTTGTCGTTAACAAGTGCCCCCCCCCCCCCCAACACACACTCGGCTATAGTAGTAGGATGAAGTATATGATGAGCGCAAAAGAACAGGCGCGCCTGTTATGAGCGCACGATGGGTAAAACACCCAAAAAAGGCCGCAAGAGAACACGGCGGCGGGGCGGTCATTCACGGGAATGCGGTGCCTCAATCCGTTCCGTTATCACGGCAATTTTTTGACAGGCGGCGGCGATGGACGGCTCTTCGCCCAGAGCGAACATGGCGGCGGCTGTATTTCCGGCAAGTTCCGTATCGACAATTTCAGGCACAAGCAGCGTGCATCCGCAAATATTCGCCTTCAACCTGTTCCACAACGGGCTTTTCGCCTGCCCTCCTGAGTGTCGCATCTCGCGTACCGGATAACCGGCGACACGCAAGGTTTCAAGCGCCGCCTTCACACTATCCGCTATTTTTTGCAAGGTTGGATGAAACCGCGCCTCGCCGCTCTCCGTGACAACCATCTCTTTCAGTGTCTCTTCATAAGGTATGTTCTGCCGGCCTGTCTCCAGCCGGTAACGGTCAAAAAGTATGCCGGACTCAGGTAACACGACGCTGACGTTCCATAAACCGGCTATAGCGTGCGGCAGAACGCGCAATGAATGGGCGGCGGCATCCGCAGTGGAGGGAGGCTTCCTGACGCATACATTGATACCTTCCGAGCTTCCGGCGCGGTCGCATACAAGGCCTGGCTCTATCGCGGCGGAACCCAGCAGCGCCATGATAAAATCCGGCCCGCCTGCGACTACGGGCAATCCCGCAGGCAGTCCGCTTCTCCGCGCAGCTTCAACTGAAACATGACCGGTAATCACACCGAGCGGGACAAATGGCGGAAATTTCCGGCTGTCAAGTGAAAAGGCGGCGAACTGGCTCTCATCATAGTAATACGGGCGGTAGTGCGGGGTAGGCAGCGCGGTTACGGCCTCCGCTCCCAGCCTGACGGAAAGCCATTCGGGACACGACAGAAAAAGGTCTGTTTTGGCGTAATTTTCGGGGTCGTTCTCCTTAAAATAGGCGGCGCGCGGCAAAAAAAAGCTGACCGCCGCCTCCGCGCCGGAAGCGGCGGGGAGAACGGGCGAAAACCAGTGCAGGGGTGGCAGCGACACTCCAGAATGAGGATTTCCTGTAACCGGCACGAGCGTAGGCCCGTTTCCCGAAACGCAGACAGCTTCAATGTGAACGCCGGGCATCCGCTCACGCAAGACTCTCACGGCGTGGTAAAACGCCGCCTCCCAAAGTTCCGCCGCGCCTGCGCCCTCTGCCGCGCCTCCGCCGGCTTTGTACGTTTCCCGTGAAAAGTCAAGCAGGCGTTTTCCGCCGGCGGCCATGTCTATCAACGCCGCTTTAAGTGATGTAGTGCCAATGTCCGCCGCTAAAACCGCATGAATAGTACGTGATTTTCCCATATTTTAACCGGTAACGTTAAGATTTCCCGCGAATACAGATTTTTGTTTAAAATCCGAATTACAGGGCAAAGCTAATTTTTGTTTGTTAAAGATTTCACAATGATGTCGCGATTGTCCAAAATAGACGAAATTGACAACCCTTGATGCAGCCGCGATATAATTTGGGCAAAAAGTTTTGAAACATTTACGCTCACATACCAGTCTCGTTTAAGCAATTCTTCGTGATAAACGGCGTTTGTGCCGATTATACGGTAAAAAAGTCCACTTTTGTGCGCTTCATCAAAAAATTTAATCGCTTCTCCCGAAAAAAGCGGCAGACTCACCGCGCATAAAACCTTTTTTGCGCCTTGTTCTTTTAGAAATTCCATCGCTTTCAGCAGAGTCCCGCCTGTTCCCAGCATATCATCCGCCATAAAAACCGTTTTATCCCTAACATTGCCCAGTAATTTTATGTCGGCAATGTTATTATCCATGGCATCTTTCGTAACCCTCGAATAATCCCGCTCTTTGTAAATCAGCGCCAGCGGTTTTTTCAAAGCGGTAGCGTAAAATTTATTGCGGTCAATCGAGCCGGTATCGGGAGCCGCCACAACAAAATCCTCGCTTCCGATAGGTACAAGCTGTGAAAGTTTGCGGATAATCTGATAACTTGCGTGAAGATTTTCAAGCCGCATACGGCAAAAGGCGTTGCCTATCTCCCGCGAATGAATATCCAGCGTGATAAGGCAGTCAACACCCAGCGACTCGAATATTCTGCCGACACGGCTCGCGGTAACGCCTTCCCGCCCCTTGCGTTTGTGCTGTCTCGCGTAAGGGTATGACGGAACAACCAGCGTAACGCTGCTCGCTCCTGCCTGTTTAACGGCATCTATTGTAACATATATCATCATTAAATGATCATTTATCGAAAGCGGTTTTGTTAAAGTGCCGTCATTGAATTTCAGCGGGTAGTGATTTTCAACATCCTGAACAATGAATATATGCTTGCCACGTATGGATTTAAGCAGCTCTGCCTTCAATTCGCCGTTTGGAAACATCGTAAAACGAGTCGGCACCTTAAAACTAGGAGCGTGCAGTTTCATATCGGGACTTTGCGGATTCATACCCGAAATTGTTATCTCGTTTATAAAGTTGATACGCCGCATCACTTCGTTTGGCTCAAGGCTAAAACGCCGGGACATTTCGTCAACAGTTTTACTAAATATATGGTGGTAATGGTTTTTCAAATGAACTATTACCTGATCGGCAAACGCTTCTCCGCCGGGACAAGCGACAATTGCAAGATTTGCGGGACTAGAATAACGCATAACCCATAGTATCCCCGATAGCGTGGACTGCCAAGTATGCGCGCATACCATGCGGCGCGACCCATGCCTCATCCTGCCTCATCCGCGATTATGTTCGCCCAGCCGATTTCCGCGCTTTCAAGGATGGACGCGATTTCTTCCTGAGTTTGCGCGGCAGTCCTGATAATGTAAACACAGCCCGCCCCAAGACCGCGCGGGGCCGCGTCAATGACACAGGGATAGGCGAAGCGTTTCAGGACCTGCTCGGTACGGAGCGATCCTGAAACGTCGTTAAACGTTATGATAAACTTCACGCCACTGCTGCGGCGCTGGCGGCGGGTTTGGCACGGCAGAGAAGCGCAAAAAGCGCGACGAGCGCAAGCCCGGTAATGACGGCGATTTTCCCGTTGAGCGGGACGCCGGACGGGGAGGCCGCAAGACCGAAGTTATGCGCGGCGGCGCCCGCGACGATGAACGCCAGCACGCATACACCCGCGTCCGCGTCCCCCTGCCCCGCCTTGATAAGCTGGCGCAGCGGGCAGCCGCCTATCAGCACGGAACCGAAACCGGCAAGAGCCATGCCCAGAAAATTCCACAGCGCTTCCGTGTGCGCGATGGGCTGCCCGGCAAACCCGGGCTTGAACTTCCCGATTGCCAGGTTGCCTATGAACGCGGCGGCGATTATCGCTATGTAACCGGCAAAGTACCAGCCCTTCTTGAGCAAAAAAAGGTCCCTAAAGCCGCCCGCGATGCAAAAATTGCTTTGATGGCAGAGAGCGCCTATGATGAGCGCCGCGGCCAGCGCGATGATCCAGGGCGCGTGCATGGAGCCGGGCCCTTCAACGCTGAATTTGATGAAGGCCGGCCTTACCGCAAGAATCACCAGCAGAAGGACGGCAAAAACCGGCATGACGGCTGCGTTAAAACCGGCGTTTACCGGCGGCCCCTTCGGCCCCTTAACGACACCGGCTTTCGCGGCGCCCGCGCTTTCAAGACTGAAGCCTTTTTTCAGGGCAAACGCGCCGAGCCCCGTACCGGCGAAAAAACCGGCAAGGCCGACAACGGCGTTAAGATCGCCCGCCCCGACACGAAGCGCCATACGCAGCGGGCAGCCCAAAAACACAAGGCAGCCCGCCATGATGAAAAACGCGATCGCAAACCTGACGAGCGGGCTTGTGGAAGCCTGGACAGGCTTCCAGTCGCGCCGCACAAGGGCAAGCAAAAACGCGCCGAGTATGAAGCCGGCAATTTCCGGCCTCGCGTACTGAACTGTTGCCGCACCGTGCAATCCGAGCGCCCCCGCCGTGTCGCGGAGAAAACAAGCGGCGCAAATCCCCATGTTGGCGGGATTCCCCAGCGTCATAAGCGCAATCGCCGCGGCGCCTATCACCACGCCGGTTACGATAAACCAAATCCGATCTGTTTTAACTGACATATATTCCTCCATAAGTCAAAGTTATTTTCCGGCACATGTTATTTTCCGGCACAAGCGCCTTCGCGCTTGTGCCGGAAACCGTTTCATCAAACATTTCCTTAAATAATGTTCAAAAACACCCTTCAATACCGGCTCCGCTTAAAAAAGCGAGTCTGGAACACCCGGAACAGCGACATATACATCCTTTGCCAATTTTTCCACATCGACATCTGCCTTGAGAATACCGAGTGCCTGCATATCTTTCGCGTTGCGTTCCAGCGCGGGCAGCGCCGCGCTTACCGACGCGCGGTAGCTAAAGGTCTTAAAAACCCTGGCGTTCACAAGAGGGTCTCCGGCGACATGCTTGGTGTCGGCAAGAAGCTGCGCGGCTTCGTCAGGATTTTCCTGTACAAACTTGGCGGCCTTCTGGACGGCGCGCAGGAATTTCGCCGTTGCCTCCGGGTGAGCCTTGACCGTTTCGGTACGCACCGGAATCACACAGCAGAATTCGTCTTTATACTCCTCATCAGTACCGTTATCAATGATGGCACGAAAACCCCTTGTGTCTTGGGCGATTTGAGCCGCCGGATCAGTAAGCCCGATTGCGTCAACGCCGCCCCGTTCAAGGAGCAGCGGCAGTTCGGCAGCGCTCTGATAGATGAATCCCACATCGGCGTTCTCGCCGTCAACTTTGAAGCCTTTGCCCGCCAGATAGCGCTTGGCAAAAAGGCCGGGGTTTGCGCTTGGGCTTGCCACGCCGATTGTCTTTCCTTTAAGATCGGCGGCTGTTTGTATGGGCGAGTTTCCCGGAACCAAAACCTTGATGCAGCCGGTGTGCATAGCCAGCGGAATCTGCACCGGAAGTCCGTTGGCCAGCGGCTGAATCAGCCCTATCATCAAGGTGCTTGAACCGTCCACCGCGCCGCTGGTAAGAAGATTCATCACTTCACCATCGCTGAACTGGATGATTTCCCATTTGAGCCCCTCCTCCGCATAGTAACCCTTGTC
>JAITAE010000031.1 GCA_031284295.1 Spirochaetaceae bacterium | reverse complement strand
ACATCACGTACCCGGAGGGTTCTCTTTTGCTGGAGTAATAGACTTGTTCGATAACCCGGTTGGTTATCTCACAGTCTTGCAGTTTAAAAGGCTAAAGCCTTACAAAACTGCGTTTTTTAATGGAAGTTGGCGCGGAAACTGAAGTTTCCAAACAACTCTATTATTTTTTTGTGTGGGCGGGGGAGGCGATTGCCCCACCACCCGTTAATTCCGTATTTTCTCCAGAACCCGTTTACTTCCCGCCGTCAACCAGTCTGTGTAATCGTATCCGTATGTAAACTCACGCCAAAAACTGCCATATCCGCGTCAGTTTGAAGGTTTGTACATCTATTTCTCATTATACGAAAAAGTTAGGCCGGCGGTAGCGCGGAAAAACAGTTTTATATCAGGAAGCGCATCCGCATTAAACGGCAGTTCGCCCTCAATAAACCACGCAAAAGTATGGCTTACCTGGTTAAGAAAACGCCCCCCTACGATAAGTGTGTTGAAAGAAACATCTTCCGGCGTGAAAGCGGACTCCATCTTATGGGACAGACTCTGGTAGCCGAAGACAAAGCCTATCCGGTAAGGGACATTTTTTGAGTACATTTCCATCGATAACCTGTACATTGTACGCGACCGGTGTATCTTTAAGTCATTCGCCATCTGCCTTATATACTCTCTAAGCTCAAAATCAAAAGTAAAAAAGATGTGTGGAAGCCAGAACCCCGCCTGTATATTGAATAGTTTGCGGGTAGCGGTTTCGTCGCTGTCCGAGCCTCCATCCAGACTCGACGCTATACCCGCATTTGCAAAAAAAATACCCGGAAACTCAAAACCCGCCCGGCCTGAAAAACCGGCGTCAAGCTCTTGAAAAGTAAAATCGCTGTCACCCATGAAAAAGCCGAGTCCTATATTCACGTTTCCAAAATTATAACCTATGTTACCTGAAACCGTATTAAGCCAGATAGGATCGTAGCCTGCCCTGATAAGATAATTATACTCAACCGCAAAATCGCCCTTAAGCTCCGCAAAATAAAACGGCAGCAACTCAGGGGTAAAATCGTTACCAACGGGATTTTCATTTTTGGGGGAGTATGAAGCGTTACCGATGCCGCCGCCAACGGTAAAATCAATTGGATTGGCGGGCTGCGGGCAGAAAAGAGATATGCACAGTAAAAGCAGAACTTTAGTTTTCATCCGTCATTCATAATCTACCACAAAACCCCTGTAAGTACCGCGAGGCTCGCGCCGGTGCACGGTTACAGAGTCAACCCTGCCGTGGGGAGGTCCTTTGTGTAGCCATGAAAGGAATTTTTCCAGATTTTCCGATTCGCCTTCCGCGTATACTTCCACTTCGCCAAGTGGATTGTTGCGAATCCAGCCGCGTACACCCAGCCGTTCCGCTTCAGCGCAGGCATAGTAACGAAAGCCTACGTGTTGAACCCTACCCTGCACGGTCGCGTCAAAGGCAACGCTGCCCACAAGGTTTTCTCCCGAAAACAAATTCATTCATCAAAAAAACAGTCCAAAACTTCCGCACTAAAACCCTCAAAATACAGCGCCTCCCGCGCGAATCCATCGTTTGCCTGGGCGCGCGCCCTTTTTTTTTCCGCAAAACGCCGCAAAAGCGCAATCTCAACGTCAGCATTGACCACCTCTTTCAACGCGGTGGCAACGGTCCTACGGTCTATACCTTTGCCGCAGAGGGTAGCCAGAAGCCTGCGTGGAGAGTCGGCCCCGCGCTTTACCCGTGAACTTATCCATAGGCGGGCATACCGCGTATCGTCCAGCATTCCCGCGTTGACCAACGTGTCAACCGCAAAACGTATTTCGACTCTGCTATATCCTTTTTTTTGAAGTTTTAATGAAAGTCCCGAAGTAAACTGTTCGGCGCGGGCTACAAGGCGCAACGCATCCCGCAACGCGGGAGGCGTTGCGGCCTGACCGTCCGTACAAATCCCTTTCATTCGTTGTTCACCGCCCCTCATAGCCGCGCACCCGTTACCGGAAGACACCCCTCTCATTCCTCCCGGTAAACTCAGGCGATAGGCCGGCCCCGCGCGTGAATGGCGCTTTAGCGTTTGGAGAATTGGAAACGTCTGCGCGCGCCGGCTTGGCCGTACTTTTTGCGTTCAACCATGCGGCTGTCGCGGGTCAAAAAACCACCGGCGCGCAGGCTGCTGTAGTTGGCCTCGTCTACATGACAGAGGGCGCGGGCAATACCGTGACGGCAAGCTCCGGCCTGACCGTTAATTCCACCTCCGTACACATTTATCAGCACATCGAATTTGTTTTCTCCGGCAACAGTCATCAAGGGGGATTTTACCACATTAACATGTTCAACCTGGGGAAAATATTCATTTAAAACCTTGCCGTTGATCGTAACTTTACCGCTGCCTTCACGCACATAGACGCGGGCAACTGAAGTTTTTCGTCTGCCTGTTCCAATACCAAGATTTCTAACCACAAAACACCTCTTAAAAATCGATCTTTTCAGGATTCTGCGCGGCATGCGGATGTTCACTGCCCGCGTAAATTTTTACGTTATTGAATATCTTTCTGCCCAGCGGACCCTTGGGCAGCATACCGCGAATAGCCGACTCCAGCGGCGCAATGGGATGCCGTTCAACGAGCTGCCTGTATGTCTGGGTCTTGAGCCCTCCCGGAAAACCGGTGTGATGGTGGTACAGCTTTTTTTCGTACTTCCGTCCGCTTACAGTAACCTTGCCGGCGTTTATCAGTATAAGGTAATCGCCAAGTTCATGGTGAGGGGCAAAAATCGGTTTTTCTTTTCCGCGAACAATGCCCGCCGCCTTTGCCGCGATGCGCCCCAGTGTCTTTCCTTCCGCATCAAGGAGGAACCACTTCCGCTCGACGCAAGCTGGTTTCACAAAAATTGTTTTCATTGTTTCAGCTTCCATCAAAAACAGAAAAAAGTCAAGTCGGCAGGCCGCAGGGCGGCTATTTTATGAAGACAGTCCGCGAATTACACGAATTAACGCGAATTATGAGATGGGCGACTGGCGGGGGCGGCGGATTGGGGGGTGAATAACCGGCTACGCCGGTTATTTCCGGAGTTTGGCTCAACGCTCTGCGTTGAGCTCCGGAGTTTGCGAAGCAAGCCTGCGGCTTGCTTGCCGCAAACTCCAGGCCCTTATCGTGGGCCCCTGATTGGGGGGTAGCGGAATACCGCGCTTGCGCGGGATGTCGCGAGGGGGCCGCGGCGAGGGGGCGGCTAGGTGCCGGGCGGCATGGCCAACCGCGCCCCCCTTCTTACTCATCAGCGTTGCCCAAGGGATAAGCGGGTCTTTCCCAAGGGGGCGCTGAGAACTGAAGGATGAGAAATGAAGGATGGCACTCTTCACTATTCACTCTTCACTGCTCACCGCTCACCGCTCACTGCTCACTATTCCCCGCTCACCGCGGAGGCTTTAGCCTGCGCAATGGGCGCTAACGCCGATAATGATAATGGGGGGCTTTATGCCGGGAGGCGGCCCTATGCTTAAATAATTATCTATTATGAATAGCAGCAATGGATAATAGCAGTTATAGCGGGAAATGCGTATAAAAATTGGCCGGGAAGGCGGTATTGACATACGGGTTATTCTCTTTGCCGCGGTTGTTTTGATCACCGCGG
>JAITAE010000286.1 GCA_031284295.1 Spirochaetaceae bacterium | reverse complement strand
CATCTAGTATATGTAAAGTTATAACACATTATTAAGGAGAGTAATTATGGCATCTGAAAGTAGCCAAAAATTTATCGCAAAAAACCGAGCGCCTCGTGTTCAGATAGAATACGATGTTGAAGCTAACGGCGTGGAAAAAAAAGTTGATCTTCCATTTGTTATGGGTGTTGTGTCGGACCTTTCGGGAAAGCCGCTGGAGCCGCCCGCCCGTGTTGAAGACCGGCAGATGCTGGAATTTACAAGTGAAAATTTCGATGACCGCCTCAAGGCCATTAAGCCCCACGTGGCTTTTTCTGTGCCGAATGTGCTGACCGGCGAGGGGAATATTCCGGTCGATTTGACATTTGAGAGCATGGCGGATTTTTCCCCCGGCGCGGTTACCGCCAAAATAGACGGTCTGAAGCAGCTGATGGAGGCGCGGGAGCAGCTTGCCAACCTGCTTTCATACATGGACGGCAAGCAGGGCGCGGAAGATCTGTTGAGCAAGATACTTAAAGACCCGGCGTTGCTCGCGGCTCTGGCGAAAAAAGCAAAAGAAAACGATGCTACGCCGCCTCCAGCCGCCGGTGAAGCCGTAGAAACAACCGACGCTAAATAGGAGGTATTATGTCAGACGCACAAGAAAAAGTGGTGGAGCAGAAAGATCCGCTTAATCCTGAAACATTGGAGATGTCCGATTTTGAAGCCCTGTTGAACCAGGAATTCAAACCCAAATCGGAAGAGGCTACAACGGCCGTTCAGGGGGCTGTAAAAACCCTTGTGAATCAAGCCGTTGAAAACGCGGCGCTTATATCCAACGACACGGTAAAAACCATAGAGGGCATCATCGCGGAACTCGATAAAAAACTTTCCGCGCAGGTCAACCTGATAATACATCATACTGATTTTTCCAATCTTGAGGGTACATGGCGCGGGCTGGATTATCTTGTCAGCAATACCGCCACAAGCGACCGCCTTAAAATCCGCGTTATGAACATTTCCAAAAAAGAACTTGGAAAAACGATCAAGCGTTTTAAGGGAACATCCTGGGATCAGAGTCCTCTGTTTAAAAAACTGTACGAGGAAGAATACGGCACGGCGGGCGGCGAACCATACGGCGCGTTGATTGGAGATTACTACTTTAATCAGACGCCGCCCGATATGGAGGTTATTAATGGGATAGCCCAGATCGCGTCCGCTTCGCATATGCCGTTCATTTCTGCCGCAGATCCGTCAATAATGAACCTTGATTCATGGCAGGAACTTGCAAATCCACGGGATATTACAAAGATTTTTTCGACCCCGGAGTACGCGGCGTGGCGTTCTTTCAGGGAGTCGGACGACAGCCGGTATGTGGCGCTGACGCTGCCCCGCGTATTGAGCCGGACGCCTTACGGCGCAAAGAGCAATCCTGTCGAAGAATTCGATTTTGAAGAGGATACGGGAACAGGCGACAGCAGCAAGTACAACTGGATGAATTCGGCCTACTCGATGGCGGTAAACATCAACCGCGCTTTCGCGAACTGCGGCTGGTGCGCCAACATTCGCGGCGTGGAGTCTGGCGGCATGGTTGAGGGACTGCCAACGCACACCTTCCCCACCGACGACGGCGGGGTAGCGATGAAATGCCCGACGGAAATTGCCATCACGGACAGGCGCGAGGCGGAACTGTCAAAAAACGGCTTTTTGCCGCTGATTCACTGGAAAAACACCGACTACGCGGTATTCCTTGGCGGACAGACGGTGAACCATCCGCAGGAATTCGATTCGCCTGATGCCACGGCAAACGCCGCACTTTCCGCCAGGCTTCCGTACATTTTTGCCGTAAGCCGTTTTGCCCACTTCCTTAAGTGCATGGTCCGTGACAAGATCGGTTCGTTCAAAGAAAAAGAGGATATGCAGATATGGCTTTCCAACTGGATAGCCGGTTACGTTACCGGCGATCCAAACGCTTCCGATGAAATCAAGGCCAAATATCCTCTCGCCGAGGCAAAGGTCGAGGTGGAGGCGGTTGAAGGGCAGCCCGGTTATTATAACGCACGTTTTTACTTGCGTCCGCATTACCAGCTTGAAGGACTTACCGCATCCCTACGCCTGGTTACAAAGGTTCCGGCTGCGGGCAAGTAGGCGGGAGCTTTAATTGTTTTAAATTAAACAAATATATAGTGTAACTATTATGTGTTTGAATAATTATATTTATAAACACCATAATGGAGGTTAAATTATGGCAAGCGTTTATTTTTTACAGTTGGATGGAATCGAGGGTCAGGCTTCGGACAAGGCTCATGACAAGTGGATTGAGCTTGTTTCCTTTTCGCACGGTGCAACGCAGAATGTTTCAATTCAGCGTAGCGGTGATGTCGCGGGACGTGGACAATTTCTCCCGTTCGAATTTACCCATGCGGTAGACAAGGCGAGTCCAAAACTTCATTTGTACTGCATGAACGGAAACAAGATAGAAAAAGCCGTTTTTGCCTATTGTCGTGTCATAGGTGGGGTGCAGACTCCCGTGTATGAAGTTACCATGGAAAATGTTCGTGTCGCGAAAACCGAGGTGAAGACTATCAATACCAGCGCTACGGACGACCCGCTCGCTCAGCAGCCGGTCGAAGATGTGGAATTGATAGCCGGTAAGATTACGTGGAAAGTTACTCCCATCAAACCGGACGGTTCAAAAGACGGAGCGATAGAAGCTTCTTACGATCAGATCGCCAACGAATAGTTGGGGTTGCGCGGCAACGTTACATATCCGTGCGGATATATAACGTTGCCCCATTATACGGCGGATGCCCTGAGGCGGTCGTATCCATTGGAGGCAGGTAGAGATTTTGGCACGCGGCGATACGGAACGCAAAAATATCAGAAAGGAAGACGCCCGTTATAAACCTTATGTGTTTAAACGTTTAACCGATTTGGAACCTCACGAAAAAACAGAACATATTCAGAATATAATAACCGAAAAACAGGTAAAAGAAGATATCTTCAGAAATATCGAGATGCTTTTTGCTTCACGTTCTCACCCTTCGATAAAAGAATTTAAAGGTTATGAAGATGTTGAGAATTCGGTTCTCGGCTACGGTATATCCGATTATTGCGGTAAGATTTGTTCGGACAACGACAGGGAGGAGCTTCTTGAACATATACGAAAACAGATCAAGATTTTTGAGCCGCGCATGGATTCGGAATCGGTCAAGGTGGAATTTGCCAATCCGGATGTTTCCCTGCGCTCGATGCTGGAACTGCGAATAAGCGGCATTGTTATGGTGGCCCAGCTTAATGAAGAGATGATATTTATCTCTCATCTTGATTTGGAGACTGGAAATACAAGTTTATCATATTCCGGGTAATCGAAGCGATCCGGTGTGTGTAAACGCATTGTGAATGGATAATGGAACTTTTAGATTATTATAGAGACAATCTTGCTTACATACGGAATCTTGCGGTTGAGTTTGCCGCGGAATTTCCAAAGATAGCCGGACGGCTGGGCCTGAGGGAATTTGAATGTGAGGATCCGTACATTGAACGCCTGCTAGAAGGCACGGCGTTTTTGTCCGCCCGCGTAGAAAAAAAACTCGACGATGGCTACAATAATTTCCTGGAATCGGTGTTGAATTCAATATCGCCCAGTACTTTGTACCCTATTCCTTCAGGCGCTGTGCTGGAGCTTAACCTTAATTACAAAAACGATGCCGTTAAAAAACGCGCCCACCTTGAAACAGGCGCCATGTTTGATGTTTCCATCCCCACAATAAATACGCCGTGCTGTTTTTCGACGCTGGAAGATGTGCCCATAGCGCCGTTCGCAGTTACCGATACGGAATACCTTACGCGGGCTCTTTCCGATTTTAACATTGCCGAACATAACGGGCTTGCGGGGCTGCGGATAAAACTGGATGGTCCCTTCGGGAATGAGATTAACGGTTCTGTTAATGAATTGATGTTTTATATCAATATGTCCGACGCGGACGCTTCGTTGCTGCTTCGTCAGATAATGCATGAAACAATAAACGTTTACGCGCGTTCAGGTGACGGTCCGTTTCGCCAGCTTTCCGGCGTCGATTTTATTATGCCGCTTGCTTCGGGTAATGGGCTACTGCGCGAAGTCATGAAAAGCGGCGTGTACGGGCTCAAATTACTGCAAAATTTCCTGGCCTATCCTGAGTTTTTTAGATTTTTCCATATAAAAAACATGGAGGACGCATTCAAATCCGTTTCGAATTCCATAGAAATTCTGCTGATATTCAAGCGCCGTGAACCTTCACTGTCTTCCATAAAAAAAGGATCGTTGCGCCTGAACTGTGCGCCTGCCCTGAATCTTTTTGCCAAACGATCGGACCGTGTTATGATCACGCGGGAACTGTATGAATTTCATATAACGCCGGATAAGACGGCGCCGCGCGATTACGAAATCGTAAATATACGCAAGCTGGAATTCTTTAACGAGCAAAACAAGACACTTTTTTTCGCGGATAATTTTTACGAACATACCCCTTTTGAAGATGTCGCGCTCAAAAATTTCTTTAGCCAGCGCCGGCGCAAGACCCTTGTTAATTCAAGGGTAACGCAGCGCAGTTCTTATAATGGTACAGAGGTGTTTGTTTCTTTTTTGATGAATGATAAAAACATGAAAGACGCATACCAGTTTTCGGCGGAAACCGTTTGTACCAACCGTGATTTGAGCCTTCTCATTTACGGCGAGCCGCCACTGAGTTCACACAGCCCCCTCGTTGCTGACGCGGCCTTCCTTACCCATCCGACAAGGCCGAACTATTCCTTTATGGAACGCGGGGAAGGTTCCGATTTCTCGAGGATCAGCCATATCGTTTTTAACCTTTCCGCAATGTTCTGGCAGGACGGCCAATTTCCACTTGAGGCCTTACGGGCGCTGATAGGTTCGTACTCCGCTTATTTAGGCGAGGAATTTGAACATATTCCTGAAGGGATACTGGAACTGGAAGCCGATCAAAAAACTTTTCGCTTTATAAAAAAGGGCGCGGTTTTTTTTGAACTGGGATGGAAGGTGAAATTTACGCTTGATGAAATGATGTTTGCCGGTATCGGGTACTATACCTTCGGCAAGATAATCGCGGAAATACTAAAATCCTTTACGCCTTTAAATTCCGTGCTGGAAATTCACTTTTTTACGAAACAATCAGGGTGTGTGGCCGTATGGAAAACATTAGAAGATTAGTAAAAACACTTTCAAGTAGTCTTGCGCAAAAAAATTCATCCCCTGATTTTTGGGGACTGATACGAAAGCTTGAGAACAGCAACCGTGAAAAACCCCGCTTTGGGTACGCAAAGAATCCCGCCGATGAGAATGTCCGTTTTGGGCAGATACCATACCTGTATTTGCCGGCAAGCGACATTGCCCAAATCATTGAAGGCAAAAACGCGGGGGTTGACGCGACGATATTCACCTATTTTTTGGGACTACTAGGGATAAACGGCCCAATGCCGCTTGAGTTTACAAGTTATGTCTATCAGCGTTCCTTTAACCATTTCGATCATACGTGGCGGCGTTTCCTTGATATTGTACACCATCGTATGCACGTCCTGTACTACCGCGCTTTTGCCCAAAACGAGCAGAGCATCAGCGCCGACCGTCCGGACGATGACTCGATACGCGATATTATAAAAAGCCTTAACGGCCTGCCGCCTAGCATTGATTTTGGCGCACAAAACGAAAAGATCGCGCTCGGTTGCGCTTCGGTTTTTTCGTTTACCGTAAAAAACCGCAGCGAGTTTGAGAATGCGTTACGCCGCCTGTTACGGACAAATATAAAAGTCAATGACTTTATTGTTGCCGTCTATGACATACAGCCGGATGATTACGCCCAGCTTAGCAATCCAAAAACAGCGCTGTTGGGTGTAAACCTTCAGATAGGCCGGAAGTACTTGAGCGCCACGCATCAGTTTGAAATAGAAATCGGCCCCATAGATTCCGTTGCGTACCGTAAGTTGGTGATCAAATCGGACAACTTCGATATACCAACTCATACTGAACGCGCTACGCGCCTTTATCTTGACAGGCCGCTGAATTACAGCATAAGGATTCACCTTGAACGGGGTGTCGTTACGACGGCGTGCCTGCGTTACAAACAGGGCGCTTACCCGTGGAATATGCAGGACCTTGACGACGCCGATTTCATCCCATCGTATTTGGGTTACAACTGCTGGATAGGAAACACTGACAAGGAACTGGAGATGAGGATAAAGGTTTCACAGCTCAACCGGAAAATATCCAATGACGCTTGTACGAGGGAGGAGGGGATAATGTAGCTTGCGTTACTGATGAACGTTTATGCGCCTGGTTGGGAATCGGCCTGAAACATGGCGCGGGTACCTGTTGTCAGACGCCAGGCGGGTGAAAACAGCGCCCACATTCAAATTTGCTTCAAGGAGTGTATATGGCTAAATTAAAACGGATTCAGCTTTTTTCAAAACTTGACGAAAAGGCGTACAAGTCGATAGAAAGCGCGACGATTCTCTGCAAGACGCGGGGAAATCCCTACATAGAGCTGACGCACTGGGTAAACCAGATCCTGCTCTCGGAAAACACCGATTGGCACGAAATCGTACGGTTTTTCGCGCTGGATGAGGCGAAACTGTCAAAAGACATGATTGCCGCGATGGACGCGCTGCCCCGCGGGGCTTCATCGATTTCAGATTTCTCGAACACTATAGAAATGGTTATCAAGGAAGCGTGGATGACCGCCTCGCTCGTTTTCGCGGAAGGCGCGATAAGGACCGGTCATGTCATGATAGCAATAAAGCAGACGCCGGAATTCGCCCGCCAGCTTCACGAGTTGAGCGGGGAGTTTATCAAGATCAACGGGGACATACTGTCCGAACAGTTTGCGGTTATTGTAAAGAATTCCGGCGAGGCGTCCCAGCTCGTTTCCAGCGGCAAGGGGGCGGCCACAGGGCAGGCCGGCGTGTTGATGGGAAGCGCCGCGATGGGGAACACCGAGGCGCTAAGGCTTTACACGGCGGACATGACCGCCGCCGCCGCTTCCGGCAAAAGCGATCCTGTCACGGGGCGCGATGAGGAAATACGAAAAATTATCGACATACTGATGCGCCGCCGCCAGAACAACCCGATACTCACAGGCGATGCCGGCGTGGGCAAGACGGCAGTGGTGGAAGGCTTTGCCCAGCGCCTTGCTTCGGGCGATGTTCCCGCCTGCCTTAAAGGGACGCGCCTTTTGTCGCTGGACCTGGGCCTGTTGCAGGCCGGCGCAAGCATGAAGGGTGAGTTTGAAAACCGTCTGAAACAAGTGATGGAGGCCGTGCGGAATTCGGAAACCCCCATCATTCTGTTCATAGACGAGGCGCATACGATGATAGGGGCGGGCGG
>JAITAE010000281.1 GCA_031284295.1 Spirochaetaceae bacterium | reverse complement strand
CTTTCTTACGGCTTATCTGTCTGCCGTAGTCCCGGCGCAGCGTTTCCCTCACCCGGGGGCTGCCGTACCGATAGTGATGCTGCTCCTGTATCCGGCGAATCAGGTCGATCAGTTCCCTGTCGGCTTCCTTCTTCCCCCCGGACTCCTCCTTCCTCGCCCACTTGTAATAGGCGCCGCAACTGACCCCAAAATTCCCGGCCATCTCCCGGATGGTGTAGTCGTCCCGGTGTTCACTCATGAACCGGGACACCATCAGCGGGGTCCCTCCGGTGCGATGATGACCGCCGCTTTTTTTAGGATTTCGTTCGCCTCCCGTAGCGCCTTGACTTCCTTCCGAAGGCGGGTCAGTTCCTCGTCCCGCGGCCGTCCGTGTCCGGGGAAGGGTGGCAAGCCGGAGCCTCCCGCCTCCCGCGCCTGCTGTATCCACCGGTGGAGCATGTTCTCGTTGATGCCCAAATCCGCCGCCACCTGGCGCACCGGCTTCTCGTGCTTCCCTGCCAGCGCCACCGCTTCGGCCTTGAATTCCTTCGGGTATACCCGCCGCTCTTTGTCTTTCGTTCCCATATTTCCCTCTCCTCCTGGTATATCTCACGCTTATCTTTACGCCTACCAGATGGGGTAAGGTCCAACTGACTGGGGGGTGGCGGAATACCGCGCTTGCGCGGGATGGAGACAGGGGGGCGCGACAGGCAGGCGGCTATATGCTGGTAACAGCATGGAAATAGCGCCCCCCCTTATTAATAAATCAGTGCTTCCTTAGGATATTCCCTTTTTAATAATAAGTCGGTACATCACCCGCTGTTCTGGGCTTGGCCGCATAATCGGGGAATATAGGAGGGGCTAAAACAGAAACGACAGGATGGAGACAGGGCGCTAAAGATGTTTGTAGAGGGGGCGGATGCCCACCACTGGTGGGCGCGTAGCGGACTTTAAACCCGCTGGCGGGCGGTATTTTCTTGACGCTTAGTGTTTTATGAGTGTAGACTTATTAAAAATCCAAAATAGACGAGGCCATGAATGGCGAAAAAGTGTACGTTTAGGCGTGGTATCCATATCCCTGAAAGGAAGGAGCGCACCACGGGAAAGCCTGCTGAACTTGTTCCGATGCCGAAACAAGTGGTTATTCCCATTAATCAGCATCTGGGAGCGCCCAACAAGGCTATTGTAGCGGTTGGCGATCCGGTAAAGAGAGGGCAGGTAATAGCCGATGCCGCGGCGCCGGGCCCTATGACGGTTCCGGTACATGCTTCAATTGCCGGTATAGTAAAAAAAATCGAGACGCGGACACAATCCAACAATACCGAAGGCCCCTGTATCATCATCGAAGCGGATGATTCCGTTTCAGGTGATGTTTTCATGGAGCCGCTCGACCCGTTCGCCTGCACAAAGGAAGAGGCGTTGAAGCGGATACGGGACGCGGGCATAGTCGGCATGGGCGGCGCCGGTTTTCCTGCCCACGTAAAGCTGAATCCCCCTCCCGGCTCCAAGATTGATTACATCATAGCGGACGGCGCGGAGTGCGAGGGTTACCTTACCACGGACGAGGCGGCGATAAGCGCGAAGGTTGATGTGATTGTCAAAGGTATCGCCATTTTAATGAAGATAAGCGGCGTGAACGAGGCTATCTTCGGGATGGAGGACAACAAGGAATTCCTTGTTCCCAAGGTTGAGAAGGCGATTACGGACGGCGGATATCCGGGTAAGATTAGCGTCGGCCTCTGTAAGACGCGGTATCCGCAGGGCGGCGAAAAGATGCTGATAACGGCGCTTACAGGCAGGGAAGTGCCGTCCGGCGCGCTTCCGTCCGCGGCGGGCTGCATAGTGCAAAATGTCGGGACACTCCTTGCGGTTGGCGAAGCCTTCACGATAGGCCGCCCGCTTATCAAACGCGGGCTCACGGTTTCAGGCGGCGCGTGCGGCAACCCGCGAAATATCGTGGCCCCGATAGGCACGGTTCTGGCTGACTTTCCACCGGAATACTTCAATATCAACTATGACAGACTGGCAAAAATCATATTCGGCGGCCCGATGATGGGGACCGCGGTGCCGCACGCCAATATACCGGTACAAAAGAACACGTCCGGCATAAACTTCCTTACAGAGGAAGAAACGTATGTAGAGACTGAAGGTAACTGTATACGGTGCGGACGCTGTATCAGCAACTGCAGCGCCCGCCTGTTCCCGGTTTTGATGAACAACGCGCTGGAAGCGGGTGATCTGGACGAGGCGCAAAAGATTGGGCTGATGGACTGTATCGAATGCGGCGCGTGTACGTTCAACTGTCCAGCCAGAATAAGGCTTGTTCAGCGTTTCCGCGTGGGCAAGTTCAATTTGCGGAACCATTTGGCGGCAAAGGCGGCTCAGGCGAAAGCCAAAGCTGAAGCGGCGGCAAAGACGGCGGCTGCCGCGGCGCCGGTAACGGCTAAGGTTTAAGGAGGAAACAATGGCAGAAAATGAAAATCAGACAGCGAAACTCCTGTACCTGCAATCGAGCCCGCATATAGTACGCGCGGACGACACGGCAAAGATAATGAGCCGCGTGGTAATCTCGCTGCTGCCGGTTACCGTTTGGGGTATCGTGATATTCGGCGTAAGCGCACTGGTGAACGTGGCAGTCTCTGTCGCGGCGGCGGTGGCGGGGGAGGCGTTTTTCCGGCGGGTTACCGGTCAGGAAATCCGCGTGAAAGACTGTTCGGCGGTCGTAACCGGCCTGCTTTTGGCGCTAGTCGTGCCGCCCACGACCCCGCTCTGGATGACGGCGCTAGGAGCGTTGTTCGCCGTCATAGTGGCGAAGGAATTTTTCGGCGGGCTAGGCGCAAACGTGTTCAATCCGGCGCTGGCGGGCCGCGCCTTTCTGTTGATGAGCTTTCCCGCCGCGATGACGACATGGTTAAAACCGTCGGGACTGCGTACACCGTTCTATCAGTTTTCGGGCGGAAACCTTGTTGACGGCGCGACGACTGCGACCCCGCTCGGCATAATAAAAGAGGGGTTGGTTTCCGGCTCTGGCGCGGTGGAATCGAGCCTTGGCGTTTCGTCTTACGGCGAAATGTTAAAAGAGCTGTTTTTGGGAAACCGCGCCGGCTGCATAGGGGAAACATCGGTGTTGCTGATACTGGCGGGCGGTATATTCTTGCTTGCCACCAAAACGATAGACTGGCGCGCTCCCGTTGGACTGATAGCCGCGACTTTCGCGGCGTCATGGGCGCTCGGCCTAGACCCGGTATTTTCCGTGCTGAGCGGCGGCGTTGTGTTTGGCGCGGTCTTCATGGCGACCGACTATACAAGCGCGCCGGTAACTGAATACGGCAAACTGATATTCGGCGTGGGCGCGGGACTGCTTGCCGTGTTGATACGGAAGTTCGGCAATTATCCTGAGGGCGCGTCCTACGGCATCCTGATAATGAACATGGCGACGCCCTTCCTTAACCGGATACTGCACAAAAAATACGGCTATATCGCGCCCGCAAAGGGGGCAAAATCATGAAAGACACGATAAAAATGACCGTGGCGCTTGTCCTTTTCGCGGCGGTAGCCTGCGCGGGGCTCGCGGTGGTCTACGATTCAACATCAAAAACGATTGCGGAGCGGCAAAAAAAGGACTTGGATGACGCGCTGAAGGGGCTGTTCCCCGCCGGAGATGATTTTTCGCCGATAGATGGCAGCCTGTCCGCGGCGGACGGCAAGGTAAACGTGGGGACATCCTACACAATAAAGAGCGGCGGAAACCTCATCGGCGTGGCGGTAAACGCCTCTAGCGGCGGCTTTCAGGCGGATATTACGGCCCTTGTCGGTGTTGACATGACGGGTACAATCACCGGCGTAAAGATTCTGCAAATATCCGACACGCCCGGTCTTGGCGCCAACGCGGCAAAAGAAAATTACTACGTTGACAAGCCCAAAAAGCTCACGTTTTACGGACAGTTTGCCGGCATGAAGTCCGCCGGTAATATCGCGGTCAAAAAGGACGGTGGCGGCGTCGAGACGATAACCGCGGCGACGATCACGAGCCGCGCCGTGTCGCTGATCGTAAAGAACGCGGCTCAGGCGGGTTCGGAATGGATAGCGGCCAATGGAGGTGCAAATTGAAAAAAATCGGACAGATATTTGTCAACGGACTCGTAAACGAGAACCCGCTTTTGATACTTATGATAGGACTGTGTTCCTCGCTTGCCGTAACTACCAGCGTTGTAAACGGCATAGGGATGGGGCTTTCGATGACCTTCGTACTTTTGATGTCGGAGCTTGTCATCAGCTTGTTTAAAAACCTGATACCGTCGTCGGTGCGAATACCCATATTCATCATAGTGATAGCGGCCTTTACCACGATAATCGACTATGTTCTGCAAGCCTACTTTCCGGCGCTTTCAAAGGCTATGGGCGTCTTCATACCGCTCATCGTTGTAAACTGCATCATAATGGGGCGGGTGGAAGCCTTCGCCTCGAAGCAGCCGGTGATTCATTCCGTAGCGGACGGGCTCGGCATGGGGCTTGGGTACACATGGGTTCTCGCCGGCATATCGCTGATTCGGGAACTGCTCGGTAACGGTTCGATACTTGACTTTCCCGTTTTCGGCGAAAACTACCAGCCTATACTGTTCTTTACGCTGCCGCCGGGAGGCTTTTTTGTATTCAGCCTGTTCATAAGCCTGGGGCTTTACATCAAACAGCGTCAGAGCAAGACGCTCGTAAACCGGAATAAAGAGGGGTGCTGTTAAATGGAACTATTTAGTGTTTTTATCAAAGCGTTTTTAATCGACAACATTGTATTGATGAGTTTCCTCGCGCTCTGTCCTTTTATTGGGATGTCCAGCGACGAGGACAAGGCTGTCGGCATGGGCGTGGCGGTTATCTTCGTTACCGTGATCGCGACTGCGGTTACTTGGCCAATCTATATGTACATACTAAAGCCGCTAAACATGGTGTTTTTGCAGACACTGGCGTTCATACTCGTGATAGCGTCCCTTGTGCAGCTTGTTGAATTTTTCCTAAAAAAGATGATACCCGGCCTGTACAGTTCCATGGGCATCTACCTTGCGCTTATAACGACAAACTGCGCTATTCTGGGCGCGACTTTTAACGCGATTTCGTTCGGTTACAACTACGCCGAATCGATTGTCTATGCTGTGGGGGTTGCGGCGGGCTTCCTGCTGGCGCTGCTTTTGCTTGCCGGGGTGCGCAAGCGTATACGGACTAGTCCGATCCCTGACTTTTTGAAGGGAACGCCGATACTGTTTGCGTCGGCGGCGCTGATGTCCATGGCGTTCATGGGCTTTTCCGGCCTGGTGAAGTGAGGATTGTATGAATATAATTTTATTAACCGCCATATTTGCCGCGGCGCTTGCCCTTGTTTTGGGCATTCTGCTTGGAATTTTCAGACAGGTGTTTCATGTCGAAACGGACGTGCTCGTGGGTCTTATCCGCGAAACCTTGCCCGGCGCGAACTGCGGCGCGTGCGGTTTTCCCGGCTGCGACGGCTTTGCCGCGGCGGTCGCCGCCAGCGAAACGGCTCCCGATAAGTGTACCGTCTCGGACGCCGAATCGACAAAGAAACGCGCCGCCCTTGTCGGCGGCAGCGCGGATACACGGGCCGTAGTCGCGGTAACTGCCTGTCAGGGCAGCCGCGAGCTGGCCCTGCCCAAAGGCATATACACCGGGCTGCAAACCTGCTGCGGCGCAAAGATAAGCTCAGGCGGCACAAAGCTATGTGCCTGGGGCTGCATGGGTTTTGGCGACTGCGTGAAAGTATGTAAGTTTGACGCGCTGCACATGGGGCCGGACGGTATTCCCGTGATCGATGCGGATAAATGCAAGGGCTGCAAGGTCTGCGTGGGTGAATGTCCGCAGGGCATAATCCGCGTTGTGGACAAGGGGCAGAAGGGCGCGTTTGCCTTTTGCAACAACCGCAACACGATAAAGCCTATGGTCAAAAAGACCTGTAAAATAGGCTGCGGCAAATGTACGGCCTGCGTCAAAAAATGTCCGGAACAGGCGATAACGCTTGAGAACGGCATACCCGTCATAGATTACGCTAAATGCAATTCGTGCGGGACCTGCGTCGAAATCTGTCCGCAAAAAGTCATGCATCTGCTGGAAACGGCGGTCAAAACGGCCTAAGAAAGCGCGGGCGATCCGGCTTAATGCTACAGGAGGCAGGAGAGGCAGGCGGCGGGCGTATACTCCCGCCGCCTGCCTCAATGTTTTTACTGCGGGTAGCGGGCGTTTGTCTGCCACTCGTAACGCCCGCTCACCGCCTGTTTAAGCAGCCTCTATTACGACTGCACCGTTAAAAGGGCTGTCTTCAAAGCTCGCCTATGTTATACTGCTTTAGGTTTAAAATCTACAAAAACCTTATTGGGAAGCGCTGATTAAGGATGGCTTTTACCCGATATATTCCAGTGTCAGTCGCAAGCCTGCGGCTTGCTTAGGGTAACGCTGATTAACTTGAGGCCTCGCCAACTTCGTTGGCGCATCATCGTTACCCTAAGGAGCAAGCTCATTTCATTGCGCAAATACGGAATTAAAGTAGCACCGATTGCGTCAACTACATTGACGAATGCGCACTCGCATAAATCAGTGCTTCCTTAGGGAGTTTGCTACGCAAGCTCCAATCGTTGTTGGGTGCACGGCGCACCGGAGTGACAAGGGACGCCTAACCCCCTATTGTCATTTTCATCTCTTGATGCTAGCAGTTTGCTGGCTTTGCGTTAAAAATTCTAAAAAATCGCCTTGCAGGCGATTTTTACCTTGCAAACTGCATAAGTAGCGCGTAGCGCTACGACAGTACGCCGGATAATCGTGGTTTTTATAACTTTTTTCAACGAAAAAAGTTATAAAAACCCTACAAGTGTAGCAGGCTGCTAGGCGCCATCGTCTAAATCAACGCTTCCTTAGCCGCTTTGCATTATGCCATAAATCATGTTTGATATTTTGCTTCCAAGAAGTTTTCTAATTTTCTTTTTGAACCCGGAGTTAAAAAAACGCGCAATTCCATTTAAGATTGGGCGCAGCAAACTTTTAATTAACGGAAGTTTATAGGCGTAAAATTCTTTTTCGTAGCAAAATACGTCCTCCATATATTCAACATAGTATTTGTCGTAATGTTTCGCAAAAAAATCTATTATTTCGATTTCTTCATCCATTGACGGAGTGTATGTCCATTTAATTGTAAGAAGATTGAAAATAGCGTATAAATGTTCTTTCGTTTCTTTGCATATCCTGACGGCCGTTATATTTGGAAAGTATGTTATTCCACGTTCAGACGGATATTCAATTTCAGTATCAGAACGGGAAAAATTACCCTGAACAAGAATTTTTCCAAAAATTGCGCTAATCAACAGATTGTTCGTTATTGCCCATTTATTTAACGGAAAGGAAAGACGTGTCTGTAACTTTGTGTCGTGAAATACAACAAGCGCGTCATCTTTCAGGTACGGCAAGGCAAATAGAAAATCCAGTATTTCTCCGGGATTTGAATGAACGGTGTCTATAAAACAAAAATCGATTCCGCCGCCTATCTCATCAAGAAAACGAAGCGCGAGACCGCCGGTGTAGATACGAAATTTGGTTTTTAAACCGGGGTACTCGTCGACAAAATAACCGCTTTTCCGTCCTTCATCGAGTATGCAGAATTCCGCGTAATCGATTGAATAAAGCCGCGCGGCGGGATCATCGTTAATAGCGTTTAACATTATTATAGAGGAGCCTCCGGCAGCGGCACCAATCTCCAATAACTTGACAGGCTTATAGCGGAGTATCAGAGCGTTCAAAAAGAAACGTTCCTCGTGGCTCATCAACGATATTGCTTCATACTTTTTATCCAAACGCTTTAAAACGGCATTTTCTTCTTCGGACGGATTGATAATTTCAATATCAAGGAAATCATTGTTTTTACTATTCATGGCAGTAACCTTTTTTGTGGAAATTCGTCCGGAAACTTAAAGTTTCAAACAATGAACCGCTTAAATGCAGTCCGGCAGGCAGGCAGGCCGCCGGACCATGCCGGAGGTCGGCCGTAAATACGGCTTTTACGAAAAGTCTATGCTGACAGAATAAAGATAAAAAAGAACCTGAATATACCCCGCAAAAACAGGTTGACAAATTACAGCCGGGGGGGGGGGGGGTATCGCTCGCCGTAGCTTGCCAGCACGGAATTAGGCCGGTAAATTCCCAAGCGGAATTACTGATAGTTTTCATATCAATAGTCTCTCAAAATAGGATTTTTTTGTCAATAAGCCGGCGAGGGAGCCAGGGTAAACGCACGGTAGTTTGCTACGCTTTGCGCTAAAAATTCTGAAATATCGCCTGCAAGGCGATTTTTACTTTGCAAACTGCCTAAGTAGCGCGTAGTGCTACGACAGCACGCCGGATAATCGTGGCGATAGACGGTAATACCGCAGGGCGGCAAGCGGAACAAGGCGTACCGTGCTGCGGTGGCGTATACGGTAAACGCTTTTCAACGGAACCGGGACAGGGTCTTTCTGAAGTGCTGGTAGAGGAGAATAGCAGTACGGGAGTACTACCTTACTGGGGACATAGGGTGACTGTTTCAAAAAAATGAATGGGCGGGATTGAAGAACATCAGTTGTGCCAGGCGCGCGCAAGAAGAAGTTCACCGGTATTTCATCGTCGGTATTACCAATACAGAGTATTTTGCGAAAGCGGCAAGGGGCATTGGCAGGCAGAAAACCGGCATCTTGATTATACCTTCGGGAATGACCGGGATACAACGATGAGTAAGAACAGGGAGTAAAACCTGCAAACTATGAAGAGGTTAGCACCGGCAATTCTTTCGCTGGTACAGACGGCGTTTGATGACCGGTTGATGACCAGAGTTTGAAGGGGATACGGTTTATGCCCTCACTGAGTTTTAAGAAGCACATTGAGGCCGTTTTCAAGCCGCTCAATGCTCAGGCCATTCGGAATCTTCTCCTACCTAATTCCCCCTAATTCTATGCGTTCATTCTGTCCCGGCCCGTATACGCTTGTAAAAATATCGGCATTAATATAATATGTAATCATGCCTGACAATTTTTTGCGTTTACGACTCGGCCTCGATATAGGGTCAACAACCGTAAAAGCTGTTGTGATGGAAGCTAAACAAAAAAATGTTCTATTTTCCGCGTATAAAAGGCATCACGCTTGCCAAGCGGAAACAGTTAAATCTGTATTATCAGATATTAGATTTAGATTTTCGGATGCCCTATTTTGCGCCGCAGTGTGCGGTTCGGGCGGAAAACCCATAGCGGACGCGCTTGGCGTTCCTTATGTGCAGGAAGTTGTCGCAAACGCAATAGCGGTTCGTACTTTCTACCCGCAGACCCGTGTCGCGATAGA
>JAITAE010000154.1 GCA_031284295.1 Spirochaetaceae bacterium | reverse complement strand
GGAAATTCAGGCATGGAACTCAGGGTCGAGAACAGCACCGGGTTACTCCTGCGATTATGCCTGTGCACATATATAAGTCCCGATTCTCCAAAATCCGGGATACGCAGCACTATCTTGTTATCGCTCCACTCTAAGTACGATGACATGGTCGGCTTTACCCCGCCTATGGTAACAAAGGATTCTTCCTGCTTACTGCCGAAATCCTCTCCCATAATCGTCAAATTCTGACCGACAACCGCAAAGCGCGGGTCTATCACCAATATACGCGGTGTTTCCACACCGCAAGCCGCGAATAACAGCGCAAATGTAAGCGAAAATCCGGTTTTTGCGCAATTAAGTTTAAGCATACAAATAATATCGCATAAAACCGCGGAAAGCGTAACCGTACCGAGCCGCCGCCGGTAAGTGGCTGTGGGTCGTCCTTGCGAGCGGGCTGAGCGGCGGCAGTTAAGAATGATACAGCCTGTTGCGCTTCATGACAAGATCGGGAGATATTGGGTTCCCTTTCGGGTTCTGAGCGTTTTGGAGACCTGTTGTCCCCCGGTAAGTGGGCTGTCAGGCCGGAGTCACCTCCACGCATCCACCTCATACCCGCTAATGCCGGTATAATCGCTAATTTCCGAAATCCCATCACCTGCTTTATTCGCAATATCTGGGTTTAATACCCTGCGGCTTGCCGTAGCTCAAATGAGCATCCTCTGGAGGCTCATTCTGTAGAGAAGTTATTATTTATGGGGCCTGCGTAGCAGCCCCAATTGCGAAAAATGGTAACGCCTACAAAGATTTGGTATTAAACCAGACGGTATAGTATTTCTACTTAGAAAAGTATAATGAGTGGGAGGTCGCGGCAACGAAAGTTGCCGACCTCTCGCTCCAGCCCCGCGATGCGGGTCTTCCGCTACCCCCTCTGCAGTGGCGCTGCCCCCGCAACGCCACCGGCATATTGGTGTTTTACAAGTAGGAGTACTATATTATAATGGCGGGTGGACATTTTGCGGAGCATCTTCTAGACTTTGGTGGTGCGCATCTTTGAAAAATCATCCAAGCTGGACGATGTTTGCTACGAGATACGCGGGCCTGTGATGGAGGAGGCGAACCGGCTAGAAAAGGACGGCTTTCGCATACTCAAGCTGAACATCGGAAATCCCGCGTCGTTCGGCTTTAGCGCGCCCGGTGAGATAATTCACGACATCATAATCAACATGCAAAACGCGCAGGGTTACTCCGATTCGCTGGGACTGTTCCCGGCGCGCAAAGCCATAATGAACGACTTTCAGAGCAGGGGGATACTGGATGTCGGAATAGACGACATATACACCGGCAACGGCGTGAGCGAGCTTATAATGATGGCTATGCAGGCCCTGATAAACAACGGGGACGAGATACTTGTGCCGGCGCCGGATTACCCGCTTTGGACGGCGGCGGTTACGCTTTCAGGCGGCAAGGCGGTTCACTACCTTTGCGATGAACAGTCGGCGTGGCAGCCTGACATTGACGATATGCGGTCAAAGGTGAACGCCGCGACCAAAGCGATAGTCGTGATAAACCCGAATAACCCGACAGGCGCGGTTTACGACCGGAAGACGCTGGAAGGAATAGCGGCGCTTGCGCGCGAAAATGAACTTATTGTGTTTGCGGACGAGATATATGAGCGCATCATCTATGACGGTGTGGTTCATACGCCGATGGCTTCGGTAGACAACTCCATCCTGACCGTTTCGTTCAGCGGGCTTTCAAAAGCTTACCGTGCGGCGGGCTTTCGTTCAGGCTGGATGGTGCTGTCCGGCAACAAGCGGGCCGCGGACGGCTACCGCGAGGGCCTCACGATGCTTGCCAGCATGAGGCTCTGCGCTAACGTGCCCGCCCAGTTCGGCATACAAACCGCGTTGGGCGGCTACCAGAGCATAAAAGATTTTTTGCTTCCCGGCGGACGCCTGCTCGAGCAGCGCGATACCGTGATGGATCTGCTCTGTCAAATTCCCGGTATTTCCTGCGTTAAACCGGCGGGCGCGCTGTACTGCTTCCCGAAAGTCGATACGGCGCGCTTTAACATAACGGACGATACGCGCTTCATACTTGACCTGCTCAAGGCTGAACACATACTGCTCGTTCAGGGGACAGGCTTTAACTGGCCGCTGCACGACCATTTTCGCATAGTTTTTCTGCCGGACAAAGGCACGCTTACCGAAGCAATCGGCCGGTTTGCCCGTTTTCTGGAAACTTACCGGCAGATTTGAAGCCGCTTCCCAGGCAGTCGGAAGGGCGGCGCGACGGACGAGCCCGTGGACGGACAAGCGTCCTGACCGGCGGGGGATCTTCAAAACGTCCAAAACGAGGTTTTTAACGTCCAATGAGACGTTTTTACTTCAAAGAGGATGTTTTTAACGTCTGGGAAGATGTTCCGAACCTCGATGGGGATCTTCAAAACGTCGAAGTCGAAGCTTTTTTCTTCAAAATCGAGGTTTTTTACGTCTTGATAGACGTTCCAAACGTCGAGCGAGACCTTAAAAAGGTCTGTTTTTGAGAGGTTCGGAACGTCTACGACGAGGTTTTTAAGGTCGAACGAGACGTTTTTTGCTTCGACGAGGACGTTTTTTGCTTCGATGAGGACGTTTTTTGCTTCAAAAAGGACGTTTTAAAGGTCTAAATAGACGTTTTTAAGGTCTTCAAAGATGTTCCGAACCTCGATGGAGAGCTTAAAAAGGTCTTCGGTGAAGCTCGAAACATCTTAACAGACCATCTGAACACCGGCGGACGAAAAACCGGACTGTAAGGAGATTTAATGGACAAACTACTTAAACACCCTGTAGTTATAATTGTTATTACCTCGGCGGTAACGCTGTTTTTTGCCGTGCAGCTTCCGCGCGCCGAGCTTGACAACAACAATATAAGATTTGTGCCATACGATGACGAGGCGCGTGTGGATTCCGCGTGGGTAGACGATACTTTCGGTTCATCCCTTTTTATCCTGATAGGTTTGCAGCGAAAGTACGGAAATGTTTTTGACGCGGATTTTTTGAACCTTGTACGCGATTTTTCTGAAAATGTGGAAAGTATGGATATTGTGGGTAGTGTCGATTCGCTTATGAATACGGATTACATATCGGGAGACGCGGAAAGCATACTGGTTGAAAACCTTGTTCCCGATGATTTTACCGGAAGCCCGGAAGAAATAAACGAATTGAAGCGCCGCGTAAATTCGTGGAATATTTACGACAGATCGCTTGTATCGGACGATTTCAGCGCGACACAGATATACGTTCCGCTCACGATTACGGCGGAAAATGCAAGCGACCCGGAAGTTTCGGAAAGTTTTCTTAAGATCAGGGACATGGCGCACGAGCAGTTCGACGGTTTGGCGGAGGTTTACGTCGCGGGCATCCCTGTCGTAAGCAGCACGATAAACGAGGCTATGGGGGCGGACCTGAAATATTTGGTGCCCATTGTGATAATTGTGATTCTGGTAATCGTGTACCTTCCGCTGAAACGTTTGTACTTTGTGATCATGTCCCTGCTTGCCGTGCTCACAGCGACGGTTTGGGCGATAGGCGCCATGCCTCTGTTTAATGTAAAACTTTCGATAATCTCGACGGTGCTTCCGGTTATACTGATAGCGGTAGGGAACTCCTATGGTCTGCACGTGATGGTGCATTACATCGAAGGTTCCGGGAAAGATTTTGCAGGTATGACAAGGGCCCGGCATACGGAATTTGTGGCGGGACTCGCGAAATTTGTACGCCGTCCCATATTTCTTGCGGCGGTAACCACGACGGTGAGCTTTATCGCGTTCTGTTTTACAAGCGTCATGCCGATGCGGGACTTCGGCGCTTTCGCCGCCTTTGGGGTATTCGCGTCATTCATACTTTCGGTTACATTTACACCCGCCGTTCTGATGGTCGTAGGACCCGGGCCTCTTGTAAAAATATCGGGCAAAAAAACTGCCGGGCGCGTTTCGTACAACGACAGGATAGCCGCTCTTTTTGTACGCATTACAAAAAGGAAGTGGCTAATACTTTTTATAACGGCGCTCGTGGTTGCCGTTTCGGTGTACGGCGCGTCAAAACTGGTTACCGACAATGTTTTTATAGAATACTTCAAGGATACTACGGACCTTGTAAAGTCAGACAAATTTATAAGGGACAAGTTTGGCGGCTCCAAGGTATTAAGCGTCGCGGTAGAGGCCGACAGCCCGGAAATAATTCTGCATCCCGATACGCTGTGCGCGATGGACGGGCTGGCTGAGTATCTTGCCGGGATGCCGCTCGTAGGCAAAGTGATGGGTTTCAGCGACTTTATAAAACGCGCGAATCAGGTTTTCAACATAGACAGTGATTCCGGCGGCGGAAGTGTCGATACTATAGCGCTGCTAGACAGGGCTTCCTCGGTGTCAAAAGACATGGATGTGGACCGGTTTGTTTGGGAAATAAAAAAACTTTCAAACTATGACGGGGCGTCTTACTACGAGATCCCCTCCGACCCGGCCCGTTACGGCAAGGACGACAAGGACGCGCTGCAGCGGCTGATCGGAAATTACCTTATTATGCTTGGAAGCGATGACAACTCCTATTCCAACGATCCGCTTGAGCCTACCGCGATAAAGTCAACGGTGATGCTGCGCACAACAGGACAGCTTGATACCGGCATGGTGGTGCGTGAGATAAACGATTACATTGACGCGAATTTTCCAAAAAACATAAAGGTAACCGTCGCGGGCGGGGCCCTGGTAGAAGGTTCAACCAACCGGTATGTTGTAAATTCGGTTTGGGTATCTATGATAATCGCGTTCATCGCGCTGTTTTTTATCGTGTCGTTCTTCAACCGGTCTGTTTTCGCAGGGATGATAGGCGTAATCCCGCTGGTAGCTCTTGTGCTTTTGAACTTTGCCGTGATGGGGTTTTTGGGTATCAGGCTGAACATAGCGACCGCTATGATTGCCAGCGTTTCGATGGGGATAGGCATAGACTACACGGTGCATTTCATGGAAGCCTACAAACATGAAGCCGCCGCCGCGAATTATATGGGCGACTTTCTTTTTTCCGCTTACCGTACTAGCGGGATTGCGATCATTGCGGACGCGGTATCTACCGGTCTGGGCTTTGCCGTGCTGATGTTGTCCCAGTTCAAAACACTTGGACAATTCGGCCTTTTGATAATGCTATCGTTGTTGATGAGCGCCGTCGTAGGCCTGGTTATAATTCCTGTAATACTGAATTGGGCAAAACCAAAGTTTGTTGTTGCGAAAAGCCCGGCGGACAATCGCGGGTGAAGGCCCGTACGATTTTGTCCGG
>JAITAE010000136.1 GCA_031284295.1 Spirochaetaceae bacterium | reverse complement strand
TGAAAAGGAGACGGCTATGGCGTTTTCATTGAACAGCTACCCTGTCGTATACAGGGCAAAGTATTCGGGGGCCTGGGAGGAAGGATACATCGAGAAACCTCATAAGACCCAAGCAGAGGAGGCGGCGCTGCCGGAAGTGGAACGGGAGCGGCTTATCGCGTCGCGTAACTATTTTGACGATATGCCGCTTGTCGGATATTCGACACAGTACGGGCTAAGCGTGTTTGAAGGCTTAAAGGCGTTGCCTCAGAAGGACGGCGGGCTTGCGATTTTCAGACCCGGCAAGAACGCGGCGCGGTTTTTCAGGTCCATGAAGGGGCTTTATTTGCCGCCTTTCCCTGAGGATTTGTTTGTAAAGGCCTGTTTGGAAGTTGTCAGACGGAACGCCGCGCTCGGTTTTACGCCAAAATACAGTCAGGATTGGGAAAAGGATTCGTTTTCTCAGGCGGATGCCGTATACATAAGGCCGTTCACGTATTCCGAGGGCGGCGTGGGTGTAAAACTTTCCCGCGAACCGTGGGTGCTAATCGTCTGCACGACGGTGGGCCCTTACTTCGAACCGGGCCTGAAGGGGGCCGAGGTAAGCGAACGTACCCGGGCCACGCCTAATGGTACGGGCTGGATAAAAGCGGCATCGAACTATGTGATCTCCGCGATGGCCAAACATGAGGCCGCGCAACGGGGTTTTATGGAATGTATCTACCTTGACGCGCTTGAACGCAAGTATGTCGAGGAAGGTTCCTCCTGCAATATATTCTTTTACCTGAAATCGGGCGAGCTGGTCACGCCGGAACTTGGTGATACGATTCTGCCCGGCATCACACGTGAAAGCATCATAGAACTGGCCCGTGACAAGGGTATAAATGTCAGCGAGCGCAGGATCAGCATTGACGAGGCCCTGTCCGAAACCCGCGAATGTTTTGTAAGCGGTACGGCGGCGGGCGCCGCCCCGATAGAATCCCTAACGTACAAGGGCAGGACGGTAGAATTTTCAGGCGGAAAGCGCGGCGATTTAACGGCGGAAATCCACGATACGATCAAGGCGATTCAGTACGGCAGGATCGCCGACTCCAAGGGCTGGATGGTAAGGGTTTAGCGTCGGCGGGCCGGTTCAGGTTGTCAGCAGCCTGTAAGCCTCGGCGGTATTTTTCACGGCTATCAGGGCATTGCGCAGCTTGTTGTTTTTTAAGAGGGCGCTGAAAAAGGACAGCGTCTGCAAATATTCCGTATGCTGGGTGTAGGTCGCCGCAATCATAACAAGTATGCGTACCGGCTCATCGTCAAGCGGCAGGAAGTCCGTTATTGGGACATGGCTGATGCCTACCGATACGGCAAGGTCGCTGACGGAAGCAAGCCTGACATGCGGAATCGCGATGCCAAGGCCGATAGCCGTGCTGATAAGCGCCTCCCGCTCCAGTATGACATCTTTTAATTCGGCGTGATTCTTGATTTGCGGGGCGGTGCATAGGTTGTCCGCAAGGGACAGCAACGCGTCATGTTTGTTTTCGTAGTTAAGGAATACGATCCGTTCTGGCATTACCACAGCCTCCACCTTTACGGCCGGAGGCTGCGGTCTTTTTTTCGATGCGGCGAGCCTCTCATTTACCCAGCGTTCTATGCTCTCCTTCTTGAAACGCCAAATCGTTCCTATCTTGCCCGCCGGTATTTCACCCTTCTGTGCCCAATCGTACACCGTCCGCTCGGAAACCCGCAGGTACTTTGCGACTTCCTCTATGGTAAGAATATCTTCCATCATACTAGCGGTAGTATATTCAAAGCCGCAAAGTATGTCATCCCCCGCGATGCGAATGCCAGGGCAACGCTGTCAATCACTTCATCGGCGTCATCGCTGCCCCAGCGACAAAACAACCGGTAGTCATTCTTCCAAACTCCTACACTATACCAGATAAGCGCATGTTTTTATTCGCAGTGGGGTTTAATACCCACACCCTACCCTTCCTTATACGGTTAGGCAGACGGGGAGGGGGGGCAACGTGCTTTGCATGTTGATCCAATGTCAGGCAAAACGGCATAAGCAATCATGCTTGTGACACGCTGTTTTGCGGCGGCGGACACGAATCCGGCGGCAGCGAAAAAAGCCAGACAAACAAATCTCTTCATAAGCGTCTCCTTAAAAACGGCTAATTTTTGGCCCTTGCCTCTATGAGCGCCCAAACCGAATTTGTTTTTTTGTCAAACCAGGTTTCAAGGATCATCACGCCTACCAACTCGCCTTCACTTTTTGTAACGCTGCTCGTCAGTTTAGCGCCCGCCATATCGACAACTTCGCTGGCGACACTTGTAGACAGCAGGGGCAGCAGCGATACGAGCGCGGTTTCGTAAGAGGCCGTATGTGTTTTTTGAAGCGAACCCCTGTTACGTGAATAACCCACGCCGGCCAAGAAGCCGGGAATGTCGGCGCTATAGTTCCTGACCCAGACGGGAACACCCTCTTCCAGCGCCGATTCGTGGGCCGGAATATCTGAAACGCCCGAATACCGCGCGCGGACGATCACGACTCCGTTTTTTTCCAGAATGTCCTTGTCTTCGTCAAAAACGAGGGCGTCTAGGTAGGCCTCGTGGCCGTTTGACGGGTTTATTTGGTAATCAAAGTCGCTAAAATAGTCCAGGTTACCTGAGCCCTGGCTCAGTAAGACGGCGCTTTCCGCGCGGACGCCGTGGTACAGGGCCGCCTTGCGGGCCGCGTCCGCCAGGGCCTCTTTTACGGCCTGGTCCCGGTTTGCCCGCCTGCCCGTGATCCCTATTATCGTGATA
>JAITAE010000131.1 GCA_031284295.1 Spirochaetaceae bacterium | reverse complement strand
GGCATTGAAATTATGGGGAGGAACGCTTACTGTAAACAAACGGACGGTAAAATGAAGATAATACTAAGCGGGTACGGAAAGATGGGGCGGCTTATCGAAAAGCGCGCGGTGGAAAGAGGGCACAAGATAGCCGCCGTGGTAGACCCCGTCGTTGCGGCAGCCGGGAAAACGGCGAGCGATATAGGCGCCGGTATTTTTAGCACGATTGACGGCATTGAAGAACAGAATGGTTCGATAGACAGCTGCATTGCGGTTGATTTTAGCCACCCGGACGCGGTGGTGCGGAACATACGAACCTTCGCGGGGAAAAAAATACCGGCGCTTGTCGGTACGACCGGCTGGTATGACAAGCTGGATGAACTTAGCGCACTGTTTGAACGGAATCAAGGTTCGTTGCTGTGGGCATCAAACTTTTCCCTGGGCGTTAATATATTCTACCGGATCGCGGCATACTGCGCGGCGCTGATAGACCCCTACGGAGAGTACGATGTTGGCGCTTACGAGACGCATCACAAACAAAAGGCGGACAGCCCGTCCGGTACGGCAAAAATGATTGCCGCCAGCGTCCTTGAAAACATGAAACGCAAGACGAAGGTCGTATGGGACAAACTTGACAGGCCGCCGGAACCGGACGAACTGCATTTTTCTAGTCTCCGTGTGGGCGCTGAACCCGGTATACACGGCCTGATTTTTGACAGCGCGGCGGACAGCATAGAGATAAGGCATACGGCCCGTAACCGCGAAGGCCTGGTTTCCGGCGCCCTGATTGCGGCGGAATGGCTGGACAGAAACATCAAGGCAGGCAGGCACGGCGTCTTTACGATGGACGACGTTTTGGCATAACAAACAGTGATAAGGAAGATATGACAACATTTAAAGGAGCGTTTACCGCGCTTATTACGCCGATGAAGGGGAACGGCGATATTGACTTTGACGGATTTAGGCGGCTTGTACAGTTTCAGCTTGAAAACGGCATAGACGGGCTTGTTCCGATAGGCACAACGGGTGAAACTCCGACGCTTGAGGAGTGTGAGGAGGAGCGCCTGCTTGAGATCGTTATGAAGGAAGCCGGCGGGCGTGTGCCGGTAATCGCGGGCTCCGGGTCAAATTCCACAAAACACGCGGTGCTTTATACAAAGCGCGCGAAGGATTTAGGCGCGGACGCCGCCCTTGTCGTTACCCCCTACTACAACAAACCTAACGACGAGGGCCTGTTACGGCACTTCGAAGCGGTGGCCGCTGTTGGCATACCGGTAATCGTCTACAACATAGCTTCCAGGACCGGCAGAAACATACCCGCGCCGCTGATGGAACGGCTCGCCGAAATCCCTAACATAGCCGGAGTAAAAGAAGCGTCCGGTGACATAAACCAGATGGCGGACGTGATAAACTCGGTAAAAAGACGGGGGGGCGGCGCTTTTGCCGTGCTTTCCGGCGATGACGCGCTGACATTGCCGCTGCTGGCGCTGGGTGGCGACGGCGTCATATCGGTCATATCCAACCTTGTACCGGCAAGAGTCGCGGCGCTCGTGAAGGCGGGTTTGGCCGGCGATTTTGAAACGGCGCGTGTCATACACTACGAATTGCTGCGGTTCACCAAAGCGGCGTTCGCCGAAACAAATCCTGTCCCGATAAAGAGAGCTATGGAATTCGCCGGCCTGCCTGCGGGCCCGGCACGGCTTCCGCTTGGCCGCATATCGGAAGCAAACGAAAAAATAGTGCGCGAGGCGGTAAAGGCGCTGGGAATACAGCCTCAAATAATATGAAAAGGTATATAATTTTATTATCTATTACAGCCGGTGTTTTGCTTGTTGTCGCGTCTTTCTTTGATTTACAGATAGCCGTATGGCTTTACAACCCAAATAGCTCTTTTTCCGAATTCTTTGAGGCCGCCGGGATGTTGCCGCAGATCGGGGTCGAGCTCATAGCGCCCGCGATGCTGTTTGCCGTGCTGTTTGAAAAGCGGCGCACGATGAAAACTTCCACGGTAATAACGGTTTTCGCCGCGCTTCTCTGTATCGCCGTCTTTCTGTACGGCACGGTAGTTTATGTGTACGTACAGAGAAGCAAAGCTCCCGCCGCTGTTTTGGCCGTCATTGCGTGCGTTGTCATGTTTTTATTTTTCCTTGCGGCGCTGCCGTTCGCGAAAAAAAAGCCTGACGAGCTGTTGGCGGTGGCCCTGACCGGGCTCATAGCGCTTACGTTCGGCTATACGATTTTGCAGGCACTCAAAACGATTTGGGGCAGGCAACGATTCTATACTTTCTATACTATGGATAACATCGCGGAACAGTTTACAAAATGGTACATCCCGCAGGGTGGCGGGGGAGCGGACGATTTTAAGTCGTTCCCATCGGGACATTCCTTTGCCGCTATGTGCGCCGTCTGGTTTGCCTTTTGGCCCCGCTTCATTGACGGTCTGAAAAAATACACCGGTCTGATACTTGCGTTGGCCCTGCTTTTCGGGCTTACGGTTATGGTTTCACGCATGATATATGGCCGTCATTTTCTGTCGGATGTAACGGTAGGGGCGGCGCTCGGTCTGGCTTCTTTTGCGCTGGCAAAAAGCCTGGTCCACAAATATTTCACCCGCAGCGGCGCTTGGCGTTGATTCAAGGTCGGGCAAAACGGCCTGGTGCGCTTGTCCGGTCGATTGTGTCGATTGTGTGGTTCAAAAATCCGGCATTTTAGAACCATCCCTTTGTTTTTAAAATTGGGCGCATCCGTCCCTGCGGGACGGTCGGGCTATCCGCTATAATAACGCCGCATGGCGCTGGGCGCCGGGCGGCGTTATTCCGCTTCTATCCCTTGCGCCGCTCCGCGTTTCCGTCCCGGGTTCAACCCGCCAGGTCCCTGATGATTAAAGCCGCCTTTCCCCGTCAGTCCCTTTCGGGTCAAAATCTCCTTCATTCCGCCGGTTTTATCTGTATATCCGCAGGTGACGGAATAGATACCGTTTTTTATAAATATCATAGCCGCATTTCTAAAGTCAAAATGAACCTCCCCGCCCTGAAGTCGCAAACTTTGCGGCGGAGTATCATGTAAGCGTTGCATTGTTTACTAGGTTCGATCGGGTAAGGAAATTTATAGTATGGGGGTTTACTACCATTTTTTTGTAAGTGTTACTGATTCTAACCGCCGCAGAGCGGCGGGGTATTAAACCCCAAAGCAGAATGAACGTCTGGTTTTTGGGAAGGCTGTCTCTGATCCAATAATTTTGGAACATCACCCAAAATTCGGTAGTGACAACAACCGAATCCACCGGCGTATTAAAAGCGGCCTGTGCCGCCTGGCGAGCGTATTGACTTTTTTTGAATAAAGGAGCATTGTATTCATAAAAGCCGTCGTCTGGCGGCACATAATCAAAATACGGTAAACCATGTCCCGCGTTAGAAACTGTCCTGTTATCGACGGGGACAGGGTTAAAGAAGAGGAGTAAAAAAAATGGCAAAACAGTTGTTGTTCAACGAAGAAGGACGCCGAAAGCTGTTGGCGGGGGTCGAGCAGATTTCCCGGGCGGTCAAAGTTACACTGGGACCAAAAGGACGGAACGTCCTTTTGGATAAGAAATTCGGCGCGCCGACAGTAACAAAGGACGGCGTTTCTGTAGCCAAGGAAGTGGAACTGGCGGATCCTTACGAAAATATGGGCGCCCAGCTCCTTAAAGAAGTGGCTACGAAAACTAACGATGTGGCGGGTGACGGTACCACGACCGCTACCGTTTTGGCTTATGCGCTTGTAAAGAAGGGTTTGGAATCGGTTTCGGCTGGTATGACGCCTATCGAACTGAAACGTGGTATCGACAAAGCGGTTGAAATCGCCGTAGAAGAGATCAAAAAGAATTCAAAAGAGATCAAAGACAAGGAAGAAATTTCCAATGTCGCGTCAATTTCCGCAAACAACGATACGGAGATTGGAAAGACAATCGCGGACGCGATGGACAAGGTAGGGAAAGACGGCGTAATCACCGTAGAAGAGTCCAAAACGATGGACACCAGCATCGAATTTGTCGAGGGAATGCAGTTTGACCGCGGATATATCTCCGCTTACTTTGTTACGGACCGGGATACGATGACGAGTGTGTACGAGGACGCTTACATCCTTATCCATGACAAGAAGATTTCCTCGATGAAGGATATGTTGCCACTGCTTGAAAAGGTTGTACAGAGCGGCAAGCCCCTTCTCATCATCGCGGAGGATGTGGACGGGGAGGCGCTTTCTACGCTCGTGCTGAACAGCCTGCGCGGTACGCTACGGGCCTGCGCGGTTAAGGCGCCGGGCTTTGGCGACAGGCGCAAAGCTATGTTGGAAGACATCGCGATACTGACCGGCGGTACGGTTATCACCGAAGAACTTGGACTGAAACTTGAGAATACCGACCTTTCCCAGCTTGGCAAGGCCAAAACAGTCAAGATTGACAAGGACAATACGACCATCATCAACGGTGCGGGCAAGGACAAGGACATCAAGGATAGAATATCCCAGATAAAGGCTCAGATAGCGGATACCACATCGGAATATGACCGCGAAAAACTACAGGAGCGGCTTGCTAAACTGGCCGGAGGAGTTGCGGTGGTCAATGTAGGCGCCGCGACGGAGGTCGAGCTGAAAGAAAAGAAGCACCGGGTAGAGGACGCGCTTTCGGCTACACGCGCCGCCATTGAGGAAGGCATTGTTCCCGGCGGCGGCCTCGCGTTGATTCAGGTGATACCGGTGTTGGAAAAGGCCGACCTGACCAAATATACGCGGGACGAAGGCGTGGGTTTCCAGATCGTGAAACGCGCGTTGGAAGAGCCTATCCGCCAGATCGCGGAAAACGCTGGACTCGACGCGGGAATCATCGCGGACAAGGCGAAGCACGAGAAGCCCGGCATCGGATTCGACGCGGCGAAAGGGGAATGGGTTGATATGGTAAAGGCCGGCATCATTGATCCGGCTAAGGTTACCCGTTCAGCGTTGCAGAACGCCGCTTCAATAGCGAGTCTGCTGCTTATCACCGAATGCGCCATAACCGATATTCCTGAAAAGAAGGAAGCGCCGGCGATGCCGGGCGGCGGTATGGGCGGCATGGGTGGTATGGATTACTAAACCCTGAACAGTCTGTTTGGAATCGCGGTCATACTTTTTTTGGCCGCGATTTTTTTATTTTTATACCTTTCATTTTTTCCGGGACGCGGTAAAAATGCGGATGGTACAGTGTCCGCCTGTAAGGGTACGACGGCTATCCCCGAAAATGGCCGGGTAGGCGCTCATACGTGTCCAATCTGCGCCGCACGATTAGAAAAAGGCGATAATGTTAAATCAAAAATTCTTCCACCGAGCGGACGGCCCTACAGACTTTTGCATATTTCAGGGTGCGGATACTGCCTGGACGGAGAAAGGCGGCGGCTCTGCCCCGTTTGCGGGGCAGAGCTTTCCACCGGTGAATACCTGGTAGCCCGCATCTGGCAGACTCCCGGCAAGCCGGAGGTGCGGGTGCAGGGCTGCGTACACTGTATAAGCGGCGGGAAGCGCGGCAGCAAGGCGAAAAAACTCCGGTGATAGACCTTCATACCCATTCCAGCGCGTCCGACGGCAACCTGAGTCCCGCGGAATTGGTGTGCGCCGCACACGATGCCGGCATAAATACGATGGCGCTTACCGACCATGACACGATAGACGGCGTTCCCGAAGCGGAATCCGAGGCGGCCCGCCTCGGCATCAAACTTATACCCGGTACGGAAATTGATATTAACTGGCAATACAGGGCGGTGGGCGGCAAGCCCGGCGGCGCAAGTCCCTTCCGTGAATTCCACCTTCTGGGCTTGGGTCTCAAAGAGCCGTCTCCGGACTTTAGCGGACTGATGATGGAGATCAAGCTGGAACGTAAACGGCGTAATTTATTGATAATCGGCAAGATGCGCGAGGCCGGCGTGGACGCGGATTACGGAGAACTCTGCTGTCTGGCCGGCGGCGGCTGCATAGGGAGGCCGCATTTTGCACAGTACCTCGTTAAGCTTGGCAAGGTACGGAGTATACAGGCCGCTTTTGACAGTTTTCTGGGCAAGGGCAAGCCGTTTTACATACAAAAGGCCGGTTCCGATTTTGGCCGGGCCGCCGCCGCGATACACGAATCGGGCGGCCTCACCGTGCTTGCCCATCCGACAACACTGTACGTTTCATGGGGCAGGCTGCCCGGCATACTTGCCGAACTGAAAGTGCAGGGGCTGGACGGCATAGAGGCCTGGCATCCCGTAGCGACGGAGCGCGTCTGCCGGCGGCTGGAAGATTTAGCCGGAAGTCTGGGCTTGCTTGTTACGGCGGGCAGCGATTTTCACGGCGAAAAACGCCCTGGCCGCCGCCTGGGGTACACAGGCGGCGGCCAGCCCATAGGCGACTCGTTTCTGGAGAAGGCCGGGCTTGCCGCCTCTTATGCCTATACCGCGACATAACGAAACTTCCCGTGTCCTTTGGGCAGGTTTCGAGCTTTATCGCCAGAGGCGGGGAGAGATCATCGAAAGCGGGAGTCCATACCGGCGGTCTTAATGCCGAACACGCGGGTTTTTTAAGTCGACCCTATTCAAATGGATACTTTCTGCCAAAGAAATGCTGATACTGTAGTTTGGCCTGCCGCAGCAGCATATCCGCGCCGTTCAGAACACGGCAACCCGCCTTGGCGGCGCGTTCCAGCATCGCGGTACGTTCCGGTTTGTAGATAATATCCATCACCACTTCTTTGCCGGTAAATTGATAGCCGCTTAACGGGTCGTCCGTGATATCCGGCTCCATACCTACAGACGTTGTTTGAACGATTATGTCTGAGAATTTCTTGATGCGCTTCAGGCCGTCCGGATCGAATTCGCCGTATTCAAAGTCGTAAATGCCGGCAAGCTGCTCCGCGCGGAGTTTGCCTCTGTTCAGAATCAGCGCCTTTCCTTTGAGCCGGTGAATCTCGGATGTCACAGCCCGCGCCGCGCCGCCCGCGCCAACTATCGTTATACGTTTTCCCTTAAAATCTTTGCACCTTGTAAAATCCAACAACGAACCGGAAAAGCCTTCCGTGTCGGTATTATAGCCGCCCCAGCCGTTTTCGGTACGCACAATCGTGTTGCAGGCCCCGACAGATTGAACCTGCCCGGACATGGATGACAGGCGCGACAACACGGCCTCCTTATGCGGCACGGTAACTGAAGCGCCCAGCAGCCCTATCTCATCGGCAAGACTGAAAAACTTATCCGGCGTCTGCGAAGGAAACGGAATATAAACAGCATCCTTGTTTTCGCGTCCGAACACCTTGTTAAAGAAGGAAGGGCTGGATGTCGCCTTTAGCGGATAACCGAGTATGCCATAGATTTTCACGTTTTTGGTGATGGAACGAAAACGGTACAAGTCCGCCAGTTCAACGGGATCAAGCTGTCCGGAAGCGGCGGGAGGAAAGTCAGCCTCTCCTTTAACCGAGGTATAGCAGACATGAGAGCCTAGTTTTTCAGACAGAATTCGGGTACAAACCGCGTTATCCCCCATGCACAGCAGAATTTTTTCCATGTCACCCAGTTCACGGGATATTCTGAACAGTTGTGTAACATCGTCAAGGCTATCCGCCTTAATTGCCGCCTTGACGATTTCGTCCCCCACACGGTACATGGAACGTATCCTGCCGGTCAGTTTATCATACGGCCCTTTGAAACTGTGAAATGAGCGGATTATCCTGGTGCCGAAGGTGCGGGCGGCCTCCTCCAGGCCGGGTAATTCCAACTCCTCCTCAAGGTCAACATACGCGAAGTTACGCCGTACATCAACCTCGGCAAAGGCCAGCGCCCTGGATAGAAGGGTGATACGCGAACTTTCACCCATTTCAAAGCTGCCGCCGTCGCTGCGGCGGCGTATCGTCAGAATGACGGGGAGGCCCGCCAGTTCAGGAAAACGCCGTATCGAAAAGCGCTCCTCGTGTAAAAGGCAATCCACCCTCAGTTCCGCTATATCGATATAGGGACGGTACTTTTTGAGCATATCCAAATCCCGGTCTATCGTTTTTCCTGTCAAACAGAGACATACCTTTGTCATTCAATAATCCGTTCTGTATAGGTATATTGCGCTCACCTTGCCGTTTTCTATATTGAAACGCCATTCAAGGGGCCAGCTTGTGTCGCGCAGTCTTCCTAAAATATATTTTTCTTTATCCTGCGCACCCTCGCCCAGCACCAAAAGTACCGCCGCGCGGGGGTCGCCCTTTTCTATGCCATAGCCCGCATCAAGGCCAAGCTGCCAAACCTTGTCCCTATATATGTAAAAATCAACGCCGGAATACTCAAAAACAACATCGTCCTGCCACGGCTCAATGCCCCGCGAAGTGTAAACAGTATTAGGCGCCCCAAAGTTTTCAATAAGTTCCGAAACGCTCATTCCTATAAGGCTCACCGCGTCAAGCGCCGCCACCGCGCGGGCCTCTTTAAGCGCCGCCTTAAGCGCCGTCTGCTGTAAATGCGCCGGCGCTTCCTGCCCATCGGCGCGCAAAACACCGGCAGCGGCGATACCCAAAAATACGAAAACCGGGCGGAATTTGCGCCGCAAACTCAGGCGCGCCTTAACCTGGAGGCCAGCCAAGTCTGCGTCCGCCCAAAACATGGATATGCAAGTGGTCAACCGTCTGTCCGCCGTCAGCCTTGCAATTTATCACAAAACGCGCCCCGCCCTCGCCGCAGCCAAGTTCACAGGCAAGTTCCCGCGCCTTTAACAGCAGCTTCCCCAACAAAAGACCGTCTCCGGCGCCGCATTCCATAATGTTTTGTATGTGCCGTTTTGGAATCACAAGAAAATGAACCGGCGCCTTAGGCTCAATATCGTGGAATGCAAATATTTCGTCATCCTCAAAAATCTTTTTGGAAGGAACGGCGCCCTCCGCAATCCCGCAAAAAATGCAATCATTCATAAACGTTAGTATACCCTTATCAATGTGTTTCCGCCAGCAGTTTGTCGCGCATGAGTTTTGTATTACTCCTCGCCGGAAAACCTGCGATTTATGGTATACTTTCGAAGTTTGCAGGGTAACGCTGATTTAAGAATGAGGGATGACCAGGATAACAACTGACATACCCGCGTGTTTAAAACCCCAATGGTGGGGCTGGCGGGGCGGCGGGGTATTGAATACGGGGTTTTTTGCGTTTACCCTTTATGCATGAAACGAAAACCTGTCCTTGTTGTGCTGGCGGCCGGCATGGGAAGCCGCTACGGCGGACTTAAGCAGATGGATAAGATTGGCGCGGCGGGCGAGGCGCTGCTTGATTATTCGGTTTTTGACGCGCTCCGTTCCGGGTTCGGAAAGGTTGTTTT
>JAITAE010000112.1 GCA_031284295.1 Spirochaetaceae bacterium | reverse complement strand
AAGCGCGCTGTTTGTTGGCAATATTCCCCAGGGATTCACATCAGCCCATGCCGATAAATACACGGGTAATACGCTGAACGGTCATAACTATGATTTCTACCTATACCCGACATGGGATGATAATAGCGCCCTGATTACGGCCGGCAACTTTGGCTCGAGTAGTACCACTTTTTTCAGAGATTATAAAAATGGCACCGGCTATAATGCGATCGGATACTTGCTCGACAAGCTGGTTACAACCAGCAAATTCACCAACAATTCCGGCTTCGGTTTTGGACTTCTTTTTGATAGCAGGGATCCGGGTACGTCGTCTGGCCATGACCATGGCAGGGAGAACTATTTGATCAACGGTAACAGTATAACAAACGTCAGTTACTGGGGTGATCCCGGCAATTGGGGTAGTGTGGACGTGCGGAGCGGCACGGGACCTGGCACCCCGAACACCACCAAGGGATTCTACAGAAGCAGGACAATAAACGCGGCTCCCAATCCGACGTATGCGGTTGCGGGAAGCGGGTCAACTAACGCTTCACCGTAACAAAGCGGCGCCCACGGGTTAGTCCGGGGGTTTCTTAAAGCAGAAAGCCCCCTTCCGTTACCGGAAGGGGGCTCCAGCCCGCGCCCCCGCGCGCCGGACACCTCCGGCGCGCGGGGGTTTTCTTTTCCCCCTTCCACCCGCGGCCGCCTGTCCCCCCCCCCCCCGGCAGACTCCTCAGCCGCCGCATTATTCACTAATCACTAATCACTAATCACTAATCACTAATCACTAATCACTGCCGCCGCAAGTCCGTTTTCAAGGACGACTCGACAGCCGCCTAGCGGCGGCCTCACTACTCACTGCCGCCGCAAGCCCGCTCTCAAGGACGACTCGACAGCCGCCTGACGGCGGCACTCACTACTCACTGCCGCCGCAAGCCATCTCGCAAGGACGACTCGACAGCCGCCTGGCGGCGGCACTCACTACTCACTGCCGCCTGCCCGCTCCCAAGGACACAGCCGCCTGCCGGCCACTACTATCCCGACACGATTGTAAATACCGGTTTTCCCATGCGGAACTCCTATTCAGAACACGAATATCCGCGCAAGGGATAGAAGCGGATAAATTTCCTTGCAGAACGAACCTCGTAAACAATGCAACGCTTACAAGATACCCCACCCTTCAGGGTGGGGAGGTTCATTATAGCGGATAGCCCGGTCGCCGCGTAGCGGCGATGCGGGCCAAATTCCAAAACTAAATCCACAGTTTGAATGATGTCGGGATATTAGCCCGCTTTCACGGCAGACCCCCAGCCGCCGGGCGGCCTCACTCTGCCCACTCTGATTTACATACTTTGTCTGTTGACATTATAGGAAAAATGGTTAAGCTGGTTACCTATAGAGGAGTTTTATGACACGACAGATAGCGATTTACGGCAAGGGCGGTATTGGAAAATCTACAACCACACAGAACCTTGCCGCGGGGCTTGCGGAAATGGGCAAAAAGATCATGGTGGTAGGCTGCGACCCAAAGGCTGACTCTACGCGGCTAATACTTGGAGGCTTAATCCAGAACACGGTACTGGACGTGATTCGGGACAATGTTTCCGACGCTTCGCTTGATACGCTGATAAAAACGGGTTTTGGCGGGATAAAGTGCGTGGAATCCGGCGGACCGGAACCGGGAGTAGGCTGCGCCGGGCGCGGTATAATCACCGCGATCACGATGCTGGAAAACCTGGGCGCCTACACGGAAGAACTGGACTATGTGTTTTACGATGTGTTGGGCGATGTGGTCTGCGGCGGTTTTGCCATGCCTATCCGTGAAGGCAAGGCAAAAGAAATCTACATCGTAGCCTCAGGTGAAATGATGGCCCTGTACGCGGCGAACAACATCTGTAAAGGCATAAAAAAATACGCGCAGCACGGCGAGGTGCGGCTTGGCGGCATCATTTGCAACAGCCGCAATGTCGATAACGAAAATGATCTGCTCAGGGCCTTCGCGGCGGAGATAGGCAGCCACCTCATATACTTTATACCGCGCAACAATGTGGTTCAGCACGCGGAACTAAACCGCAAGACCGTCATTGACTATCAACGGGAAAGTCCCCAGGCGAATGAGTACCGCTCTCTAGCAAAAACGATAGACAAAAACACCGCTTTCGCGATCCCCAAACCGGTCGAACGCAACCGCCTCGAAGAACTGCTGCTTGAGTATGGTATGATGGATATGCCCTCAAACTACAAAATTTAAGCGGCGGCATCCTTCCAGACGAGTGGCGGGGCCGTCCGCCCTCCGGCGGACGGCCCCGGGTTAACGCCCCCTATTCAAAAACCGCGCCCTAGTATACAATCAGGCACAATGGTATGTAACAAAGTTGATAATTTATAGGTACGCGGAGTTCTCAAATGATATACCTGCAACTTTTGTCAAGCTACGGCTTGTGAGGCATCCGTCGGGCTGCCGGACAGGTCGGTATATTTGTTTATAGGATGCGATTTTGCAAATTGCAAGAAAAGCCGCTGTCAGCTTACTTATCTGTGTTCTTCTATTTGCCGGTTTCTGTATATTTGCGTTTACAAGCCTGTTCGACATAATAGAAACGCGCTTCTATGACAGAGCCATACTGAATGAACTTAACAATGACCTTGCCGCGGACACAAGTTTTATCGGCAATTATATCTCGGATATGCAAAAACGTTTCTCCGATATTCTGCTTGAGGATTCGATCAGAAGAAGCTTTTTGGTCCATCAAAACCGTGAGGATATTTATGAACGCGGCAGGGTATTCTCGTTACTGGGCGTTTCGCTGCCGGGTCTGCAATGGGCACGTTTTGTCGATTCCGCCGGAAACCGCATTCATTATTCTACCAACCCGGACGATCAGATTATAACGAATGAAAGGACAATACAGTACAAAAATTACCCGGAAGTAGAGGGATACCTGCCTTTCGATCAGCAGATGCTTTCAGGTATCAGTACGGAACACATACTGTTTGACGATGAAAATGAACGCCTGATTTTTTATTACCCTTTTTACGATTCGATGGATATTCGCCGCGGCATGGCGCTGTTTTCAGTCTCCATAGGCGCGTTCAGCGAACGCCTTGCCGAAAACAGGCAGATAAAGGTAATCGACAATGTTTCCGTTATTTCCGGCCCTAACGGCATCGTGATAGGCATTTCGCTGCTGGACATCGTATCCATCAAAGAGGCTGTCGCCTCCGTGTGGGCTTCCGGCAGTACGGCCATCAGCCGTATCTACGCGCCGCAGTCCAGCCCGCTGATTCTGCTCTCGGCAAAAACCAGTCAGGGTATATTTATCGGACGTATTGCGCCGGAAAACCTTTTTGCGTTTCCAGATATGCTAAAGGCGCTGTTGATTGCCGCCGCCTTCATTACAATGTTTGTAATTATGTTCCTTGTTTTCAATGTAAAACCTGACGCCGTAGCTATTGTTCACGGCAGGCTGAAAGAACTGCAGGTAAGCCTTATGCATGAATATTATCAGCTTATGGGCGATATGGATTGGGCGGTATGGAGGCGTGAACTGGAACAGCGCCGGGAGGATGTCAGAAATGAATTGTGCAGGGGAATTAAAATAAAAAAAGGCAGCGGTACCGAAAGCTATATAAATTCGTTTTTTGACAGATCATGGGACAGCCTGCTCGCGGCGATAGGAAGCAGAACGGGCATGATTACTACTTTTGACGAAGCCAAACTGGAAGCGATTCTTAACCGTGTTTTGACTTCGTCAAAATCATCCTATTCAGACGATGATTATGATTTTAAAAGCGGCGCTCAAGATGCTCATTTTAAAGAAAGCGGTGATGGCGGCGATATTCCGGATGACGTTTCTGCCGGCATAGGGGATAGCTACGATGGCATAGAGGAGCTTGAGCCCGCGGACGACGAGCCTCCGGCAAGGTACAGTCCCGCGAGCGTGGAGAATAGCTACGACGGTATAGCGGAATTTGAGCAGGCGGACGATGAACCTCTGGCAAAGTCCAGTCCCGCGGGCGTGGAGAATAGCTACGACGGCATAGGGGAACTTGAGCCCGCGCACGACTCCGCACCGGTTGAAAGTACTCCCGCCGATGCAGGCGAATCCGTTTCGGAGGATGCGGCCTGGCTCAGCCTTGCCGGGAATGCCGCCGCTATGGAGCCTTCGGATGTATGGGCTGAACTGACGGACGGTGGGACGCCAGAAACCACAGAAGCGCTTAAGCAACAGGAGACCCCAAAAAAGCTGTCTCCGTTTAACAGCCATATCCTGGAGCAGGACCCGTTTGACGATACGGCCTTTGCCGGCGCTGTGGAAGGCGCTTTCGGCGGGCCGGACCGCCCGGCGGAGGCGGATATCCCCGATTACGGTGAATTTATCCCCTCCGCGCCGGCTCTGAACAAGGTAGTCAACATAGACCCGCTGTACACTGTCGAAGAGTTTGACGACGTGGACGGTGAAACCCTGTACCAGGACGCCTACAAGGAAAACCCGGAGCATTACGAGCTTGTCCGGCCTGACAAGCAGATAGATATTGACGAAATTGCAAGACAAATTGAGTTCACCGCCGGGGATAATAGCAAGCCGCCGCACAATGATGATTTTGATCTGGACATAGACTCGCCGTTGGAGGAAATATTTTCCAAAAAGACGTATAACGAGGCCGCGCCGCTAAGCCCAAAGCCGCCCGCCGGCAAAACAGCAAAAAAGGTGCGGGAGCTAAAGGCGCGAAATACGCTTGAACAGGCGTCGTCTCCACCGCCGCAGCATTACAGATTCTTCTCCCAAAAATCCGGCGACCTGGAATACCTTGAAGCCGCCGAAGATGAAGCCGCCGCGCCCCTGATAAAAAAACGCCACGGCGTGGACTACATAGACTCCGGCCTGCTGAAAAAAAACAGCGCCGGCGGGGAGAACATCGATCCCCAAATGAAGAACCTGGTGGATTCCGTGCTGCGAAACCGTTAAAACAGGGCCGCATTCGCATAAACCGGCGCTTCGTTAGCCTATACCGAAAACACGTCGTAAGGATCGTCACCGCGCCTGCGGTGCATGACGGCCTCCAGGATATGTTCCACGCCTATAGCATCCGCCCCTTCGATGTCCGCTATCGTGCGGGCGACACGCAGTATGCCGTGGTAAGCTCGCCCTGAAATGCCGAGTTTTTCTACCTCCCTTGTAAAGGCGGCAAGCGCCCTGCCGTCAAGCGCACAGTACCGGTCTATCGCGGCGGAGTCCATGCCGGCGTTCCGCCTGCACCCCGTCCCGGCAAAACGTTCCGCCTGGGCCGCCGCCGCCCGCCCCACGCGGGCGGCGGCGGCCCAGGCCGTCTCCTCATCGCCGCCGCTTAACTCTGAAATACTAGGCGTGTTCACGGGAACACGCAGCTCGATACGGTCAAGCAGCGCGCCGCCGAATCTGCGCCAGTAACGCATTATATCGTCGCCGGAACAGTAACAACCCGTTTCTGAGGCGGCTTTCCCGCCGTAACCATCCTCACCGGCTGAGTGCGCGCCGCTTTTCATGCCAAGCCTGCCGCAGGGACAGGGATTTGCCGCCATCACGAGTTGAAAGTCCGCCGGCAGACGGACGGAACTTTCCGCCCGCGATATGGTTATCCGCCTGTCCTCAAGCGGCTCACGGAGGGACTGCAGCACATTCACCTTAAACTCCGGGGCCTCATCAAGAAACAGCACGCCGAAATGGGCAAGGCTGATCTCGCCGGGCCGCACGGCGCGCCCGCCGCCCAGGATGCCCTCCGCGCTTGCCGAATGATGCGGTGAACGGAAGGGGGGCTTCATTATCAGACCGTTTACGCTGAAGCCGGCGAGACTATGCAGCCGCGTAACCGTTATTGCCTCCTCTTGCGTGAGCGTAGGCATGATCAACGGCATACACCGGGCCAGCATAGTCTTGCCGGAACCGGGCGGGCCGAAAACCAGCAGATTATGCCCGCCTGCGGCGGCTATTTCCAGCGCCCGCTTGTACCGCCTCTGCCCCTTCACGGCGAATCCGGCCCCTCCCTCCGGCGGCGCGGCGGTACCGTCTTCCGCCGCCGCGCCGCGCGCCGTACAAGGCAGCCGGCCATACTCCCTGAGATAGCGCAAAACGCTTACGGCGTCTTCGAGGGTATCCACGCCGGCCACATCGCAGCCGTCCAGTATGGCAGCCTCCGCGGCGTTGGCGGACGGCACGATAAAGTACCTGATACCGGCCTCCCGCCCCGCGGCGGCGGCGGCAAGCGCCCCATACACGGGACGCACCCTGCCGGACAACTCAAGCTCCCCCAGCACCATCGTATCCAGTACGGGCGGTATATCGCCCGCCGCCGCCATCACGGCAAGCGCTATAGCCAAATCGAGCGCCGCGCCGTCCTTCCTTACACCAGCGGGCGCAAGGTTGATCAGTATCCTGTCGTTCGGAAACTTAAAACCGGAATTACGGAACGCCGCCCGCACCCGTTCACGGGCCTCGCGCACCGCTCCCGCCGCCAGACCGCTTATATCTATACCGGGTATACCCCGCCTGATGTCCGCCTCGACCCTAATCACGATCCCCTCGTAGCCGAAAGGGTTGTACGTCATTATGAACATAAATACCTCGCTACATAACCTTTGGCGCCAAATCGCATTATGATTCATATTTTTGGAATACGCCGGCAGCGGTGTAGCTGCCCCCTGAATTTTGCTGGCAGCCTGTTGCGCTTTTCTCTTGGGGATCGTCAAAAATAATATAAACCGCTACAATCACAACATGAGCGCGCGATTTGTCACTGCAGCCCCCCTCCCATATTATTTTCGGAGAGTTTGCGGGAATGGATAGTCGAAGATCACCTGGTTCATTTTATTGTTGAGCCGGTTGAACAGTTGGGTGTCAGAGTATTCAAAGTGGACAGGCGGTGAAGCGGCAGCGACCAGTATCCACTTTTGTTTCTTTTTGATTATGTAAATCGGCACGGTTTCCATTGCTATACCTCCGAAACGATGCGCCATTGTAATGCGGCAACTTTGAAAGCCGCAATTTTAAGAGTGAAAAATAGAATAGACTTGTTCGATAACCCGGTTGGTTATCTCACAGTCTTGCAGTTTTTCAGGCTAAAAGCCTTACAAAACTGCGTTTTTTAATGGAAGTTGTTCGGAAACTGAAGTTTCCAAACA
>JAITAE010000099.1 GCA_031284295.1 Spirochaetaceae bacterium | reverse complement strand
TTGTTCGATAACCCGGTTGGTTATCTCACAGTCTTGCAGTTTTTCAGGCTAAAAGCCTTACAAAACTGCGTTTTTTAATGGAAGTTGTTCGGAAACTGAAGTTTCCAAACAACTCTATTAAATAATCTCATAAGAATAATGAGAGCAATAGCCGCCGCTAGGCGGCTGTCGAGTCGCCCGGAAGAGGGGGCTGAGCGGCGAGCCTCCGGTATTGCACCAGCGCCCGAAATAGGATAAATTGTAACCATGAACGCTAACCGCAAATACAAAGACAGCGTTTTTACACTCCTTTTCACGACCCGGCCAGCCTTTTGGAACTGTACAACGCAATCAACGGCACAAACTACACAAATGTGGACGTAGTAGAAATCAACACCCTTCAAAACGCGCTTTTCATGGACAGAGTAAACGACTTATCGTTCACGATAGTCGACACGCTGGTGGAACACCAGTCCACGCTGAACCCTGACATCGCACTACGCCTGCTGACATACATGTCCAAACTTTACGAAAGGATGATGGACGGCAAGCGGGTATACTCGCGCAAGCAAATGAGCATACCGCGCCCCGAATTCATCGTGCTGTACAACGGCAAGGAGGAGATGCCCGCTGAAAGCACGTTGAAGCTGTCCGGCCTGTACAAGAAAGTTAAGGGGACAGAGGGGCATGAAGGGGTAGCGCTGTAGCTGGAAGTGAATGTATACAACATCAACAAGGGAAGGAACCCTGGTATAGAGGCGCGCAGTCCCGTTCTGAGCGCATACGCGCGATTGGTATATGAAGCGAGGCGGAACGAGGATGCGGGGATTGCGGTTAGGCAGGCCGTACGTCTATGCATAAAGGAGGGCGTACTTGCGGATTTTTTTAAGAAACACGGATCGGAGGTAGAGAGCATGTTATTAACAGGAGGCTGGGCGGCGGCAGTGAAGAATGAAGACACCCGATGATGCACGCAGAGCGTGTACATCCGAAGATGCCACAGCAAACTCGTTTTCCTTCCTTATGTGGTTAAGCGGACGGTAGAACGTCAGGCAAAACAGCTTAAACGCTGTTTTGTGGCGCGGTGTTGCAGGGTTATTAGGTGGTTGGCAAAATACGTTGCTCGCTTGTTTCTTTTCACTATAATTCGTTTACCGATCATACTTTATAACGCTCTTTACCTAGATACTCACACCTTTCGCCCACTACCTAAATTCCATCCCTAAAGCAAACCCAGACGAGCAAATTGAGTAAAAAATTTTCCGCTATCCAAATACGGGTATTACCGAAAGGCTTACAGTTGTTCTTGACGCATCGGTTAAAATAGTGGCGGGGAGCTTCATTGTATATAGTGCCGGTAACTGCTAGACTTTGGTATGGCTATTCTTTCTATACAATCACACGTTGTTTACGGGGCGGCCGGCAACTCCGCCGCCGTTTTTCCGTTGCGTCGCTTGGGGCACGAGGTGTGGCCCGTCAATACCGTTGAATTTTCCAACCATACAGGTTACGGCGCGTGGCGCGGACAGGCGCTTCCGGCAAAGCTTGTGGATGATTTGGTGCAAGGCATAGAGGAACGCGGAGTTCTGCCGCACTGTAGGGCGCTGCTGTCGGGATATTTGGGCAGCGCCGATGTAGGGCTGGCGGTAGCCGGCGCGGCGCGCAAGGTAAAAGCGGCGAATCCCGGCGTTTTGTACTGCTGTGATCCCGTAATGGGAGATGTCGGCAGGGGGCTCTATGTCCATGCCGACATTCCGGGTATCTTTAGCGGCAGCCTGCTTCCGCTTGCCGATATAGCGACGCCCAACCAATTTGAACTGGAATTGCTGAGCGGTATGGAGGCCGGTTCCGCAGAAAATGTTAAAAAAGCGACCGGCATACTGCATGAAAAGGGGCCGCGTGTGATTCTTGTTACAAGTTACCGGGGCTGCGGGCCCGGTAAACTGGGCATGATAGCGTCTGACGGTGTTGAACTGTGGCGTGTCGATACGCCTGAACTGTACTTTAACGATGCCGTTTCCGGAACGGGCGACCTGTGTTCCGCGTTATTTCTTTCGGCTTATCTTGAAAACTCCATTATAAAGTACGCGCTTGAAAAGACAGCGGCCTCGATATACGGCATACTTGAAGCGACGCACAAGGCGGGGACGCGGGAGTTGCGCATTGTGGAGGCGCAGGCGGAACTGATACAGCCGTCTAATCGTTTTACCGCGGTAGAATTTGGCCGTTTCTAAAAAGTACTACCGGGTGGGGTAGGGTAGGGCGGCAAGTGACGGTGATGTTTCTGTATGCCGGGTCAGCCGGGCAGCAAGTATACGAGGATGTTGTAAAGGGCGTGACTCAGCGCGATAAGGTTTAACGATTTTTGCCGTTCAAACAGGAATGCGAGGAAAATGCCGGACATAAAGGCGCCAGACATACCCCAAATCCCCTGCCAGGCGTGACAGGCGGCGAACAGGAGGCTTGCGGTAAATATGGCCGGTGCTTTTTGCTGACCGGCGGCGAGCAGCCGCCGGTACAACAGTACGCGGAAAAAACTTTCTTCGAGATATGCGGCGATGATGCATGACGCCGCCATTACCGAGATAGCAAAAACGCTGCCGGGCGTTTCCATCACCGGCAGTAAAGTGGTCGGAAAACCTTCGGTTTTCGACAGGTGGTTTTCCAAAATTACCATGAGGCCGCCTATCAACAGCAGGCAAAACGCGCAAAGGATGGTACAGGCGGTAAATTTAAGGCGCGATGTAAAAATGTCTTTATATCCTGAAAAACAGCTTTTTTCAAATGACAAGTCTTGTGTATACCGGAAACAGAAGTACAAAACCAGGGCAAGGGCCGGAATGTAAAACACAAATATCTGAAAAAGCTCATCAACTGCCGAAAACGGTAGTACGGCTTCCGAAGCGGATGTGAATGAATTTTGCGCGGAGTAGGGATCCGGGAAAAAAAGGAGGATATATATCATAAGCGGCGTAAACAACGGGTGTCTGAATACGCCGCTTAAAAATTTGTACACGGTTAAGTGTATCAATTACTGTAAAATAAAACAGCGGGAGCTTTCAAATATGGCGGCTAAAATAATCATTACCATTATTCTTGCGGGAGCGGCGGCCTTTGCTTTTCTTGTTATCAAGAAAAACAAGGGCTTGAACCGTATTTCTTGGGTACAGTTTTACGCGAGGGGCAAAGAAGCCGGTTTTAGTAACGCAAATATAAAACTATTAAAAGAATTGGCGCGGCATTCGGGAATGGCTCACCCCGCGGCGCTTTTTTGGTCGCAGGTCCAGATGGATGGCTGCATAAAAAAATTCATACATGATATAAAGCAGAAAAAAACTGAATTCCTGCCCGCTAACCAGGAATTCCTTGCCAAGCTGTACGATTTCCGTAAAAAAATGGAATTGGATCGTCCTATTTACAAGAATGGCATCGCGAGTAGCCGTTACATCGAAGAACTTCAAACAGTACAGGTTGTTGTCACCGGCGCCGGCGTGTTCAAATCAAAGTTCATCAGTAACAAACCGGCATTCATCAGCATCGAGCGCCCCGACAGTTCCGTGCTTCCTTTAAATTTCGACTGGAAACAAAAAACGCTGCTGGTGTATGTTTGGCGGAAAAATGACGCCGGCTATTGCTTTGAAACGAAGGTAATTAACGAAATATTTGCCAACGATCCGCCTATCCTTACGCTTTCCCATTCCGATAAGCT
>JAITAE010000024.1 GCA_031284295.1 Spirochaetaceae bacterium | reverse complement strand
TGCGGAATGCGTTCCCGCGCCGCTCTTCCGCGAAAGGCTTATGCGCCGCCTCTCCGTATCCAAGCCGATGATCGTAAAATCCAGCACATCGCCCACTTTGATAATGTCCATCGGGTCTTTTACAAAACTGTCGCTCAGTTCGGAAATATGCACAAGAGCCGTTTCCTTTATCCCCAAATCAACGAAAGCGCCGAAATCGACGACATTTTTTATCTTGCCGGTAACAGTCATACCCTCTTTTAAGTCTTCAAACGTAACAACGCCTTTCTGCATGATGGGCTTGGGGTAAGCTTCGCGGGGATCGCGCCCAGGCTTTTTAAGCTCATCAAAAATATCTTTTATTGTGGCGTCCCCCACCGTGTACTTTTCCTTCAATTCCGTCCGCGCTTCGGCGGGCAGCCCGCCTGTGGCTGTAACCGTGTTCTGAATTACCCGCGCAACCTCGTAGTTTTCGGGGTGAACCCAAGTGTTATCGAGGGATTCGACGCTCTCCGGTATCTTGAGGAAACCCGCGCACTGTTCAAAACTCTTTGGCCCCATGCCGGGAACCTCCAGCAGTTCGGAGCGCGATGAGATTTTTCCTTTTTCATCGCGGTACTTAACGATTTTTTTGGCAAGCTGCCTGTTGATACCGGAGACATAGCGCAATAGGGAAGCGCTTGCCGTGTTCAGGTTCACGCCGACATTGTTTACCACCGATGAAACAACCTCGTCCAGCGTATCGGACAGCTTTTTTTGATTAACGTCATGCTGATACAAGCCCACGCCGATTGATTTCGGGTCTATCTTTACAAGCTCGGCAAGCGGGTCCTGCAGCCGCCGGCCAATCGAGATAGCGCCGCGTATCGTTAAATCAAGTTCGGGGAATTCCTCGCGGGCAATATCGCTCGCCGAGTACACGGACGCGCCGTCCTCGTCAACAACAGTATACAAAACCTCCAGCTTGTTTTCGCTGATTACCTGCGTAACAATTTCCTGCACTTCCTTTGTGCCGGTACCGTTGCCTACCGCGATTAACTGTAAATTATACTCTTTTACGTTTTGCAGTATTATTTTTTTTGCTTCGTCAACTTTGTCATTCTTGAAAACAAAGTAATGTAAAAACTTTCCGGTATTGTCAAGGCAGGCGCATTTTGTGCCGGTGCGAATTCCGGGATCGATCCCCATGACCCGCGTCCCTTTAATCGGCTGCTGCATTAGCAGGTTTTTCAAGTTTGCGCTGAATACGCTGATTCCGTGATCGTCCGCCGTATCGCTCGCGTTGCTGCGAAGTTCGCGTATCACCGCCGGCGACAATAGCCGCTTTAAGCCGTCCTCTATCGCCGTTTTGTGGTAATCGTTATTTATCACATACTTGCGCTGCAGCTTTGTAACGGCGGTATCCTCGTCAACATCAATCGTGATTTCCAGCTTGCCTTCCCGCTCGCCGCGGTTAATCGCAAGGATGCGGTGCGGCTTTATCTGCGACAGCTTTTCTGTATAGTCCCAGTACATCTGATACACGGAAGTCTTTTTTTCGTTTTCATCGCCTGAGCCCTTGACTATGATCCGCCCGTCTTCAAGGTAAAAACTCTTTATTTCGGCGCGGTTTTCCGTGTCCTGCGCGGCGCGTTCAGCAAGAATATCCATAGCGCCCTGTAGCGCGTCGTCAACGGTAGCTACGGAAAGCGCGGGATTTTCCGCGTCCTCGCGGACAAATTCGGCGGCGCGTTCGCGGAGAGCGGCGGCGTCAAGCTCAAGCATCAGCTCGGCAAGCGGCGCAAGCCCTCTTTCAAGCGCTATCATGCCGCGCGTCTTTTTCTTGCGCTTGTACGGCGCGTAAATATCCTCAAGTTCGCTTAAAGACGCGGCCTTCATTATGTTTTCGTACAAAGGCTCGTCCAGCTTTCCCTGTTCAAAAATCCCGCGAATTATCTCGATGCGCCGCGTTTCCATGTTTACGCCGCTCGAAAACAGATGCTCAATATCGCGCACCTGCACTTCGTCCAAACTGCCCGTAACCTCTTTCCGGTAACGGGCGATAAACGGCACCGTGCCGCCCTCGTTCAAAAGCCCCACGACAGCCGAAACCTGCCCCAACTGCACGGACAGCGCTTCGGCAATCCTTTTCATGACGCCGGTCTCGTTCACGACAAGGCCGTTAATAAATTCTTCAGTAAATTCCATGTGGTAATTATAAATATTGGGTCTGTAAAATGTAAGCCGCCCCACCAGTGGGTTTAAAGTCCGCTACGCGGTAGCATACCGCCGGCCCCACCAGTGGGGTTTTAAATACGCGGGTATGTCAGTTGTTGTCCCTGCGATTAGCTAGGTCATTCTTCACTTTTCACTCTTCACTTTTCAGTTCATTATGAGGGGGGCGCTATTTCCATGCCGCTCGCGGCACATAGCCGCATCATCGCCGCGCCCCCCTTCGGGCGCACTACGTTGCGCCCTACCCCCCAAATCCGCCGCCCAATCAACACCGCCAGGAGTTTGCGGTAAGCGGCGCGTAGCGCCGCGGCGCAAACTCCCAAGCTCAACGCGGAGCGTTGAGCCAAACTCCGGAGCTCAACGCGGAGCGTTGAGCCGGGCGCCTATTTCTAATTGGTGGAGTAGTAGGCTATCGAACCTGCATCCCCGACGACGACAAAGGTCCCGCCGCCCCAGACTATGCCGCCAAGAGTGCCGGGAACCGAGGAATAAGTTCCTGTCCATGTTGAGCCGTTGGTGGAATAGGCTATCGAGCCGACAGCCCCGGCGGCGACAAACATACTGCCGCCCCAGACTATGCCCTTGACATCGTTGGTACCAACCGGGGAACTAGTAACCGTCCATACCAGGTTGTTGACCCACTTGGCATATAGGGTGATATTGCTGGTTATGCCGGTATTAAAATTCCACCGCGGATCAGTGCTTTCAGTACCGGTATACCAGCCGTCGAAAACGTAGAGGTCCTTGGTCATAATAGCAGTTGGCTTGGTTGCCTTATTGCCGGATGTTATATTTTGATCTAGCGGCAACGATGATGTTCCCTCGTTCACATTGAACGTTACCGTGTACTTTGTTGTCTTATTTTCGTCCTCGCCTCCGCCTCCGCCTCCGCTCGTATCGTTGTCGCAGCCCGCCAGAACCAATCCGAATGTCAGCGCGGCCATTGCCGTCAGTCTCCAACAAATTTTTTTTACCATTTATTAACTCCTTTGCGGTTTTATTGTCCCGCCAACAATTTTTTATATTTCACCGCTTGCGCTGGGTAACACCTGTATTTAACATGGTCCACAGATTACGCAGACTACACAGATAACCCGCGGCATCACCATTCATACCTCATTCTTCACTGCTCATTTCGACCCCGGTATCACCGCGCTCGTCATCGGGCCGAACTTGCCCTGCTTGCCGCTGCCGCTCTCGATCCGCACCGCGATGTACGCTGTCTTGCCCGCGTCCCCATAGCCGAACTCGATGAAGTCCTTCTTGCGCCGCGTGAAAAAGGATTCCCGCAGTTCCTTGGGGTCCGCGGGCGGCGCTTCCCCCGCCGCGACAACGCTGTGCCAGACGCGGTAGCCCGCGTTGGCCTTGTCGTGCGGGTCGCCCGACACGTACACAATCCACGCGCGGCACATCGCCAATTTCCCGCTCCGGCTTGCCGGAAGCCAATCACCCGTTGTTGACATTCTGATTTCTCCTTATATTTGGTTTGCTATAGATATGCGCTTCTAGCGCTAAAAAAAAGACCCCTAAGACCGCGCCGGATTTGCCTAAATCCAAGTTGGATTTGCCTAAATCCAAGTCGGATTTGCCTAAATCCAAGTCGGATTTGCCTAAATCCAAGTCGGATTTGCCTAAATCCAAGTCGGATTTGCCTAAGTCCGGGGCGAGATTCAGGATGAGTTCGCGGGCGGCGGAGAAGCCGTCCTCGATCACCTTGGGGCCGGTCTCGATGTTGTAGATGTCCGGCTCCGGCTGGAACGCGGGGACAAACCGCGCCGCGATCTTGTGTATCA
>JAITAE010000273.1 GCA_031284295.1 Spirochaetaceae bacterium | reverse complement strand
CCGCAGATCACGGCGCCCAAAGCGATTAAAATGCTCCTCCAGTTTTTCGCATATTCGGCCGGCGCCACCGTGGTTGCGAAGTGTACCATGTACAGCAAAGCGGCAAACCAGCCGAATGTTTCGATTCCTGAGATGGCCGGAAATGTCTTTGGCATTCCGGCCCAAATCAGAATCAAATATGTAATCAAAGACACCGCAATTGACGGAATCGCCGCCTTGGTGAGATAACCTATCAACTCACCGAATCCCACAATAAGAACTAAAACTGTAGCCGCAACTATAACTTGATCCATTTTCTTACCTTCCTTTTATATGCTATATTCGGACGAATTCTATCGAATCCGTGCTCGAATCGAGTTTGACCGACATACCGCGCACCTTGCCGGTTTTGGTGTCGGTTACGAACTCCAATGGCGCCGTAAACCAATTCACATCTTCCAAAATGCCTATGAGCTTGAACATCTCACCGCCCAAGTGTTCGATATTCAGTTTGACCCCTTGAAATACCGCTTTCAAGCCGCCCTTGTCCGCCAGTATCTCCATCTTGCCGTAACCGGGATCGTTGTATACGCCCGCATACGCTTCCGCGTCGCGCGCGGGCTTGCCGTCCGGCACGGATATGTTCTCCGTCAGATCCAGGGTGTGCGGATAATGAAAAAAGCTGAAGTTCTCATTTTCAGCCTGCAACCTTTCAATCCAGTCTATGGGCGTAAGGCCGAGTCCCGCGTCGAGCAAGGTGTTTTTAACCGACATTACGAATGGCATGAGGGGCTTGTGGCGGTTTGCCATTACAACATAGCCGACCCCGTCATCCGGGAGAAAGCCCACAAGGGAGCAATATCCGTTGATCTCGCCCGCGTGCCATACGCTTCTGTGTCCGCGATAGTACTCGCCGAACCAGCCCATGCCATAGGTATAAGCCTTGGGCATTTCGGGGATGTCCCATGCCAGGCTGCCGCCAAATATGACGCCGGGCTCATGCATTTCAGCCAGGCGCTCCTTGGAAATGATCGTCCTGCCGCCCGCCTTGCCGTCTCCAATATGGAAAGAAATCCATTTGGCGACATCCCGCAGGGAAGCGTTCAGACCCGCCGCGGGCCCGCCGGTATCGACATCGACAATAGGCAGCTCCACCGCGGTCTTTTCACCAAACGGGACATAATACGGCTTGGCAAAATCTGTACCCGCGTTGAAATCTTTCACGGAGGTCAGGCTGTCGGCAAAACCTAAGGGCTTAAATATCCGCTCCCGAACGAGCGCGTCCCAGGTCTTGCCCGTAACCGCTTCCGCAATGTAGCCGATCACCGCATAGATGGTGCTGTTGTAAGAAACGGCGTAACGGAACGGCGCCGCCGGTTTAAGATAGCGTAATCTGTACGCCAAATCCGACCGGGCCGTGATGCCCGTAGTCCACAGCGCGTCGTGCCCGGAAAGCCCCGTCCGGTGGTAGAGCATATCCCGCAGCGTCATCTGCTCCGAAGCAAAAGGATCGAACATCTTAAAATCGGAAAGATACGCCTTGACGGGAACATCATAGTCAAGTTTCCCCTCGTCCACAAGCATGGCGATCAGCGCGGAAGTAAAGGATTTTGACACGGAAGCGATGCCAAACAGCGTGCTTTCACGCACCGCGTTTTGATCCCCGCGATCATCCAGGCCGCGATGACCGTAACACTCGGAAAACACCGTTTCGCCGCCCTTTAACAATGCGGCGACCGCACCCGGCACTTGATAAAAATCCATGGCTCTCAGTACGGTTTCTTTCTTTGGTAAATTCTCAATAAACATTGACATCTCCTTTCATAGTATCGTTAATAGCTTATAAGTATATCCCACATTATGTCAATAAAAAAAATTGATCAGCATTACAAAGCAATAGAAATGGCCTATGTTTTAGCGCAATTAAAATGTTCTATGTATATGCCTGCGGCATTTTTGCCGGATTGATATTTTCACCTCCGAGACGGGGAACGCCTTCCCTTTCCACAGGATACTCAGACTTCCGGTCAGTTCAGTCTGAAGGGTGGGGCACAGGCGCCACAGACTGGCAGAGGCGCCAGGTTTCATGCCCTGGTTATAAAAGTGAATTGCGTGGTATAGTATTTCTACTTAGAAAAGTATAATGAGGGGGAGGGCTCCCCCTTCGCTCCAAAGCCTACGGCTTTTCCGCTGCCCCCGCAACGCCCCCGGCATATTGGTGTTTTACAAGTAGAAGCACTATATCACCAAAATACTTACGGATAAAACTGTCGCTTTGGTATATGTCTGTACCGGCGCGGAAAAACTAGGCCATTGGTTGTCAACAACGAGTTTGCCAAGTCCATACACTGGAACGGCGATATAGTGGTTATACTCAAGAACACTTAACAACAGTATTGGCGAAATCTCATACAGCAAAATTTTTAACGCGGGTCATTCTACTATTTTTTTAGGAAATTCAAGGTCGAAACGGAAGTGATCCTTTTTGTTTGAAAAACGCAGCCGGTGGCAGGACAGGCTTTTTAGTTTTTTCTCGATACCCGAAAGCGCCGCCTTGTAAAAGTAAGCCGTCTTTTCCTGTTCGGAAAGCCCGGACGCGGCCTCCTCCGTCACAAGCCCATCGTAAAGCGCCCGCGCGGCTATCTTGCCGGGGTCCAATCCCGCTCCGTTATGACGGCAGGAAATGTAAAGACTGCCGGCGTCGACACGCGCGTCAAACGTAAAATGTTCAGGAGCCTCCCGTCCTTCGGGATGACCGGCGTAAAACGGAAGCGACCTTTCAGCAAATTCAATCATCAGTTCTTTTAATGTTTCATTTTTTGAAAAACAGGCGGCGCAATTTTCCGATTCCGTAAATTCAAAAACCGGTGTTTTATTTCGCGGCGGGGGCGCTTCTTTTATTTTGCCGCTCGTCTCCCGTACAATTACAAGAAGCTTTTGTATTGTTTTTTCATCGCCAATCCGTTCAATAACAAAGTTAAGGTGGCGTGTATCAATACCGCCGTCAAGATTCTCAAAATGAATCTCCACTTCACGCAACGGATTATCACTTTGTATTTCGCTGTCCGGTATCAATATATCAAAAGCTTTGTCAATGAATGTGTCAATCTCTTTTAACTTTTTTTTGTCAATGAATCCTGAAAAAACATCCATAATTGAAACGCCTGCCAGCATATCACGCCTGAATATTTCTTCGAGTGCTGTGGAATACGAGGGCAGGATGTGCCCGTTCTTTTCCAGCAGAAAGATGCCGTCGCGCACATATTCAAGAATGTTTTTATGTTCCTGAAGGCGTTCATCAACTTCCTTTTTCAAATAGTGATGACAATTTTCCGGACGGTTAAGTTTATTGAATATCGCTTCCGCCATGCCACGGCAATCGCCATAGCCGCAGGCGGCGCAGTTAAGAAAATCGGCCTCGCTCGTTTTTTTCATTTTCTGATATATGGCGGCAAGGTCTTTATTCGTCGGCACATGGTAACCGGAAAGATTCTCGCTGCGGTCAGTGTATGAGCGGCTGTAAATTTCCGGCCTCCAGTAACGGCTTACCTCGCCCTTTATACGGTTACCGCCAAAAATAAGTTTGTTGCGCCGGGCCTGTTCGTTGAGCCGCGCCTCTATCCTGGTTTCCATCAGGGCAACGGGATGATTGAAATTTTCAGTCCCGGGGCCGCCGTTACAGCCGGTAAAACAGCTCAGGCAGTCAATAAAAAACGGCGTTATGTTTTCCTCAAGCATACGCGGCAGGTCGCTAAGGTACTTGTAAACCGTAAACGTCCCCTCAATACGCCGTATCCTGGGCGCAAGCGCCGGCGCGTCGCGTAAAATCGTACTTTTTAAGCCGCCTGGAGACGAAAACGCTACGGCCCGCTCCGCCATTGGCCCGTCAAAATCGCAGGCCTTATAATCATCCAGATTTATACCGCGCCGTTTGAGCATACTTTTGAATCCTGTCATTGTAACATTAAAATCGATATAGCCTGTTTCCTCAAACTCACGCTTTTTGGCGGCGCACGGAGATATTACCGCTATTTTCGCGTTCGCAAACTGCGGAAAATAATTTTTTATCATTATTGCGGTATGCAGCATCGGGCTATGCACGGGCGCGAGGTACGGGATAAGGTGTGGCGCGTACAGTTCGCAATAATTTACAATGGCCGGACAAGGCTGCGCTATGATCACTTTGGGATTTTCCCTTCGCGCGTACTCGATATAACTTTTTGCCGTTAATTCCGCGCCAAACGCGACATCAAAAACCGCCGCGACGCCGCATGATTTTAGAAAACCTGTCATGCGGAATATGTCGTCAAACACGGCGGCGGCGGAAGGTGCAACCATCATAACCATAGGCGTACGCGCGTCAAGCTCGTCAAAAAATTCTTTCGTGTCGTCATTTATCGAACGGGCCCCGCTGGTGCAGGCGGTAATGCAGCGTCCACAGCCCAGGCAGCGTTCCGGTATTATCGCTATCTTGTCCCCTGAACCGTCCATACAATGTTTTACAGGGCATACAGAAATGCAGGAATGGCAGTTGTTACATTTTTCAGTATCGACTTTTATCAGCGGCGTCATCATAGAATCCTTTTGTTTGTTATCGACAGCTTTTTGATCATGCTTAAACACCGTTCACAAAAAGCGGCGGCGTTCAAGAAGCATACCGGAACCAATGGGGGGGGGGGGGGGATCATAAAATCCGGCCCGCTGCCGGAACAGACAACGGATCAGAATTGCCGGGACATACCGGCGCGTCTATCCCCGTCATGATGAAAACCTCATTTTCCCCCCTTGCTGAGCGCCTCCCAGAGACCGTTTAGGTATGCGATACCGAGCGCGCGGTCAAACAGACCGTAACCGGGACGTCCTTCCTCGCCCCATATCATGCGTCCGTGGTCGGGCCTGATATAACCCTCGAAGCCGGTGTCATGCAGCGCTTTCATTATTTCGTACATATCGAGGCTGCCGCAGGCGGACAGGTGGGCCGTTTCGTGGAAGCTGTCCGGCGAAAGTATCTTTACGTTTCTGACGTGGGCAAAATGGATGCGGCCAGCAAAGCGCCGAATCATCGCGGGCAGGTCGTTATTTTCGCCTGCGCCCAGCGCGCCGCAGCAGAACGTAAGTCCGTTGCGGGGGCTATCCACCAGACCGAGCAGGCGGTCAAGGTCGTCCGCGTTGCGGGCTATACGTGGAAAGCCGAACAAGTCCCAGGGCGGGTCGTCAGGATGTATGGCCAGACTGACGCCGCACTCCTCACATGTGGGGATCACCCGCTCCAGAAAGTACTTTAAGTTTGCCACAAGATCGGTTTCTGACACCTCCTTGTAGGCGTTTATCAAGTCCTTTACATGCGCTATCCGTTCCGGCTCCCAGCCAGGAAGGGAATGTCTTTTCGCGTCCTCCATGAACAACTGAATTATGCCGTCAACGTCGAGCCTGTCTGAATCGGCTTGCGAAAAGGCCGAAACCATAGATCCGTCATCGAGCTGTTTGTAAAGCACGGTCCGTACCCAATCAAACACGGGCATGAAGTTGTAGCAGATGACCTTGACGCCGTAAGCGCTCAGGTTCCGTATCGTGGTTTTGTAGTTTTCTATGCAGCGTCCCCGTCCGGGTGAGCCTGTCTTGATAGAATCATGTATGTTCACGCTTTCAATCACCTCAAGTTCGAGGACGGCGTCGTTCACTTCCTTCTTGAGCCGGGCGATTAGTTCCTTGGGCCAGACTTCACCGGCGGGGATGCCGGAAATCGTTCCTACAACGCCGCTCAGCCCCGGTATCTGCCGGAGCTGGGCAAGCGTTATCGTGTCGTCCTTTGAGCCGAACCAGCGAAATGTCATCTTCATTCCGCTAAAATCCTATCTTTTCAAAGCTGTCCACGCCGTGATTGCAGAGCGGGCATACAAAATCGTCCGGCAATTCCTCGCCCTCGTGGAAGTAACCGCAAACCTTGCATATATAGCCCTTCTTTTTTGCCGTGGTGATGGGCGGCTTGGGCTTGATGTTGTCGGAATAATACTGGTACGTTACGGACGGCGCGTTTGATAGCAGCGCCGCTTCAGTTACCTCCGCCGTGTACAGTGTGTGCGTGCCCCAGTCAGACGAAGAGAGTACCTTGCAGGAATAGAACGCGTTCGCGTACCTGGGCGCGTAAATAAGCCCGTTTTCGCTTCGCCTTTTGTCCGTACAGCCGGCAAACTTATCGACATTTCTACCGCTTTGAAAGCCAAAGTGCTGAAACACCTTGAGCGGCGTGTCCGTCGTCAGCACGGACACGTTGAACACTCCGGTTTTCAGGATAAGACCGTTGGAATAGTTTGCCTTTATCACGGCAATGTTTATCCGTTTGGGCGTATCGGTAAGCAGTACCGCCGAATTGATGATGCAGCCGTTGTCCTTGTTTCCGTCGCGGGCGGTAAGCAGGAACAGCCCGTAACTCATCTTGAAGAATGAAACCGGATTCAGAACTTTGGGGTCATGCGGGGCGATAACATTTTTTGGCATCGTGCCCGCGATTTTTGCGGCAAGCGCCTTTAGCTGTTCAGCCTCGCCCTGTTTTACCGAAGAAAGCAATGTCACGGGTTTGTCCAGAACCTTCCAGCCCGCCATAGACTCGCATATATCACGCATCAGGCTTCCCGAATTCGGCGCCCAGGAACCGTTTTCGATAAGCGCGACGGTACGGTTCTGTAAGTTGTGATGACGCAGGTCGAGCAGAGCCTCTTCCATCCTGATAAAAATTCCAGCGTTGTACGTGGTCGCGGCAAACACCAGGTGGCTGCAACGAAAGGATTCCGATACGATTATCGAAGCGTCCGTCACCGAAACATCGTATACTACGATGTTTCGGACTCCAGCCTCCGCGAGCGCGCCGGTAAGTATGTTTACCGCGTTTTCCGTGTTGCCGTACACCGAAGCGTAGGCCACCATCACCGCGTTGTCTTCCGGCGTGTAGGTGGCCCAGCGCTGGTACTTTTCGATGAACCAGCCGATGTTTTTGCGCCATATCGGGCCGTGCAGCGTACAGACCATCCCGATTTCCAGGCCGGCGGCCTTTGCAAGCAGGGCCTGCACCTGATCGCCGTACTTGCCGACTATGTTCGTGTAGTACCTTCTCGCGTCGTCCAGCCAGTCGCGTTCAAAGTTTAGCTCGTCCGCAAACAGATTGCCGTTGATCGCGCCGAACGTTCCAAAAGCGTCCGCCGAAAACAGGATTTTTAACGATGTTTCGTACGTTACCATCACCTCGGGCCAATGCACCATCGGCGCCATCACAAACGTAAATGTCCGCTTTCCGGTACTTAGCGTGTCGCCTTCTTTCACGATGTGGGCGCGGGAATCCGCGTCAAACGAAAAGAATTGCTTTATCATCGCAAAAGTTTTTTCGCTGGCAACGATTTTTGCGTCAGGATAACGCAGAATAAGCTCGCCAAGCGCGGCGGCATGGTCAGGCTCCATGTGGTTCACTATCACATAGTCCAGTTTCCACCGCTTTCCGCCTGCATCCCGCAGCAAAAAGTCAAGGTTTTCAAAGAAAACCGCGCTCACCGCCTTGTCAACCGTGTCCAGCAGCACGGTTTTGTCGTCCATCACAAGGTAGCTGTTGTAAGAAACACCTCGCTGACTGGGATAAACCCCTTCAAACAGCGATAAACGGCGATCGTTGCCGCCTATCCAGTAAATCCCGTCATTAATCAGCCTTTCATTGTGCATATCACATCTCCAAAAGGATTTAGGAAAACCGTCCAACGGTCCGGTTTCCTTTTTCCCCCGTTAAAATTAATCCCGGACAAACTTTTGCCTCCGGGACCCTTAGGGAAGCACTGATTATTAAAAGGGGGGCGCTATTTCCATACCGCCTTCGGCACATAGGGACTTCCCTGTCGCGCCCCCCTCGCTACAGCCCCGCGTTGCGGGTCTTCCGCTACCCCCAGCCCGATAACGGCGCGCGAAACATTGAGCGCGTACAGTCGAAAAAGCCGCAGCAAGCTCGTTTCCTTCCTTATGCAGCTAAACGTGCGGTAGAACGTCAGGCAAAACAGCTTAAACGCTGTTTTGTGGCGCGGGACCAGGCCGCTGTTTAGAATAAGTTTTTAGCGCCCCCAATCCGCCGCCTGCCCGCCAACACCGCCAGGAGTTTGCGGTAAGAAATCCGCGTTCCCCTTCCTTATAGGGTTAAGCAGGCGGGGAGATCAACGTGCAAAGCACGTTGATCCAACGTCAGGCAAAACAGCTTAACGCTGTTTTGTGAAGCAAACTCCCAAGCTCAACGCAGAGCGTTGAGCCCTTCTCCCCAGGACACAGCCGGAGTTTGCGGTAAGCAGCGCGCAGCGCGGCGGCGCAAACTCCCAAGCTCAACGCAGAGCGTTGAGCCGAGTGCCGCTTCTCGCAAGCACGAGTAGCGCATCTCGCAAACACGAGTGCCGCTTCTCGTAAGCACGAGTGCCGCTTCTCGTAAGCACGAGTACCGCTTCTCGCAAGCACGAGTACCGCTACTCGCAAGTACGAGTACCGCTACTCGTAAGCACGAGTGCCGCTACTCGTAAACACGAGTGCCGCTACTCGTAAACACGAGTGCCGCTACTCGTAAACACGAGTG
>JAITAE010000211.1 GCA_031284295.1 Spirochaetaceae bacterium | reverse complement strand
ACAAAAAGCCTTGACAAATAAATTCTCTTCGGCCTATAATGATTTATCGAAGCGCTTTTATGGAGGGTGCATGAGAATATCTTATGATGAATTGTACAGCATTATGAAAGAATGTCTCGTAAAGTATGGGGTAAACGGAGATATAGCCCATGGTTGCGCACAAAACTTGGCGGATACTTCGCTTTGTGGTGTGTATTCTCATGGATTAAACCGCTTTCCCCGCATCATTTCAATGATAAAGAAGAGGTTAATACGGCCAAACGAATGTCCCGGGCGCGTCTCGTCACTGGGCGCGTATGAGGTGTGGGACGGCAAACTCGGTATGGGAAATACGAACGCTATCTTTTGTACGAACAGGGCGGTTGAACTGGCAAAAAAGAACGGGATAGGCTGCGTCGCGTTGCGTCATACAAACCACTGGCAACGCGGCGGCGCTTTTGGCATTCAGGCGGCACGGGCCGGCTGCGCCTCAATTTGCTGGACCACAACCATGCCGAATATGCCGGTTTGGGGCGGAAGCGACCGCCGTATCGGAAACAACCCGATCGTTTTTTGCGTTCCGTACGGCGACGCCTACGTGATGTCCGACAGCGCTATGGCCCAATTCTCTTACGGCGCGATAGAATCGGCCCAGCTTGCCGGGAAACAACTGCCGGTGGCGGGTGGATACGATGAAAACGGCGTTTTAACGACCGATCCGGACGCCATAGCAAAGACGTGGCGGGTTCTTCCCATCGGTTTCTGGAAGGGTTCCGGCTTTTCTCTACTTATGGACATGATGGCCTCGATCCTCAGCGGCGGCAAACCGGTATGCGAAATCGGCAGACAGGGCGCTACCCCGGAAGATGAGTACAACCTGAACCAGGTATTCATCACCATTGACGCTGGTGCAACCGAAGGTGCGGCGGAAACGATAAGTAGGATAATCAACGATATAAAGGCATCGTCCCTCGCGGAAGGAGTTTCTGAAATCCGCTACCCGTGCGAACGGGAACTACTGACCCGCGAAGAAAATAAAAATCTTGGTATTCCGGTAGATGAAGGCATCTGGAACACTGTAAAAGCCCTTTGATTTTAAAGTTTGGCTCCTGGAGCTAGAAATATTTTTTAAGGAGAATATGATGAGTTTTGTTAGAAAAATTTTAACGGCGGTGTTGGCTGCGATGCTTGCGCTGACCGGTTTTGCAGCCTGCAAAAAAAAGGAAAACGCGGCACAGGCCGCCGTGGACGGAGGCCTGTGGAAACCGTCCGGTACTGTAACTATCTATTGTGTGTCCGCGGCGGGCGGGGCTACCGACTATTGTAACCGCGCCATAGCCCAAGCTTTGACTGAAATTTGGGGTGCAAGCGTTCAGGTGGTGAACCAGCCCGGCGGGTCCGGCGGTGTTGCGGCGGGAACCGTCTGGAATCAGCCGCGCAACGGTCTCAGCCTGCTTGGTTTTTCCGAGGCGCTCTTTTCACAGCGTAGTTTGGGAGTTTTTGACCAACCGCCCGGCGCGTGGGACCTTATGCCCATCATGAATACGGTCGCCGTGCTGAGCGCCGCGCCTAACGGTCCGTACAAAACGATTGAAGACTTGATCGCCGCGTTAAAAGCCGGGAAAACCGTAAACATTGGTTCGGGTACGGTCGGCTCCGTATGGACATTGAAGTCGGTCGCCCTTGAAAAGGCGTTGGACGTTAAATTCAACCATCTTAGCTACGAAGGCAGCGTTCCCAGTCAGACTGCCTGTATGTCAGGCGAGGTTGACGTCGTGCTCACCGGCCTGGCGGAACAGGTAGATTACCTTAAGGCGAAACGCCTTATACCACTTGCTATGATAGAGACATCGCCCGCCTCTGTTGAGGGGCTCGGCGTCATCCGCGCGATTACGGATGTTGCGCCCGAATTCGCGGCCCTTCCGCAGCCCATGCAGTGCATCGGCATAGCGTTGCCAAAGGACAGCCCCCAGCCGATTCGCGACGCTTACCAGGCCGCGTTTATAAAGGCCATGGCAAGCGGTACCATCACGGCGGCTATCGCTTCACGGAATTTTAACACGCTCGGTCAGTTTGGCGAGGCTTCGGAGGCGATTGCGCTGGAACAGGAAAAGGTATACTCATGGGCGCTTTACGACGCCGGACAGGCGCCTGTCGAACCTTCTGAGTTCGGCATAGACCGTCCGTAATTTTTAGGGCGAGGCATAAAATGGATAATGGCGATAACGAAGTAAAGGCCGGGGATGTACCTGCCGGCGAAACCGGCCGTAAAACAGCCGGGCGTGAGGAACAGTTTAACTTTTTCGGCGCGTTGGGACTTTTGATTTTTACCGCGTTTTACATTGTACAGTCATTCAGAATCAAAGACTTTTCGACCGCGAAATGGTATGAATCGGCCGCTCTCTTTCCCAAGATAATAGGCTGCCTGCTGTTTTTGCTTTGCCTCATTTACCTGATAAAAAATATACGCGGGGCCGCGCTGACCGCGGAAGACGGAAAGCGCGCCCTGTCTTACATAAAGAGCGGGCCGTTTCTCAGATTAGTGATGGCGGCGGGTTTTTTGGCGTTCTATGTTTTTGTGTTGCTGCGCGTACGCATAGGCGCTTTTGATCTTCCGTACGAAGCGGCCACGTTTATATACCTTTTCGTGAATATGCTTGTCTTCAGAACGCCGAAATTTGCCGTCTGGAAAATACTGATAATATCGGCGGTCATAGCGTTTGCGGTCGGTTTTTGTTTTACGCACGGGGCGAAGATACCGCTTCCATAAATCATTTAATTTCGCGCCGTGTTAGTTTGATTTTGCGTGGCGGCTGCCCGCCGCCAAAACTATAGGAGTTGCGATGGAAATATTTGTCTCGTTTTTTCAGTCTTTGTGGCAGTTGTTGACGCCGGTTAATGTTCTGCTGCTCAGCTTAAGTACTGTATGCGGTATTTTTATAGGCGCGCTGCCCGGCTTGTCAGCCACCATGGGGATAGCGCTTCTGGCCGGACTCACCTATACGATGAATCAGGATATGGCCCTGATAGTGCTGATGGGTATCTATGTCGGCGGTATATACGGAGGATCCATTTCTGCCGTCCTTATAGGGATACCGGGTACGGGAAGCGCGGCGGCTACCGTTCTGGACGGACACCCGCTTGCCAAAAAAGGTTTCGGACGCGAAGCGCTTTCGGTTACCACTATAGCGTCCTTTATCGGCACTTTGTTCGGTATGCTCTGCCTTGCCGCGCTTACGCCGGCGCTGCAAACCGTTGCGCTAAAGTTCGCGTCCCACGAATTTGCGCTGCTCGCCATCTTTGGCGTAACGATCTGCGGTTCCCTATCCACGGACGGCGGTGCATTGAAAGGCTGGATAGCCGGTTTTTTCGGCCTTGCGCTTGCAATGACCGGTTATGAGCAATTGTTCAGTATGCCGCGTTTTACGTTTGGGGTAGTCCAGTTGTACAACGGCATAGCCTTTGTCCCGGCGATGATAGGACTCTTCGGCCTGCCGAACATCTTTGATAACCTGGCGAGGGGCGCAATGGCAAACCCGCTGGCGCTGAACAGCGACAAAAGGCCCAAGGTGAATGTGGCGGGGTTGATCAAAAAAAATCTGGGCAACATTCTGCGTTCCGGTTCCATAGGCACCGGAATCGGCGCGATACCGGGCGTTGGGGAGGATGTCGCCGCATGGCTCTCGTATGACACGGCGCGCCGCTCGTCAAAGTCGCCGGAAAAATTCGGTAAGGGCAGCTTTGAAGGGATAATTGCCGCCGAATGCGCAAACAACGCCGCTATAGGCGGCGCGTTGATACCGCTACTGAGTCTCGCCATTCCGGGATCCCCGCCTTCCGCAGTACTGCTGGGCGCTCTTCAGCTTCACGGCGTGCGGCCCGGCCCGATGCTCACCTTTGAATTCCCGACATTCATTCCGTACATGGCGGCCATGCTGCTTTTGGCAAGCTTCTTTATGCGCTTTTTCGGATGGGTGGTATGCCAGTTTGCGCCGAAAATCCTGAATATTCCGTTCTTTATCCTGATGCCCGCTGTGGCGGTTCTTTCGATAATCGGCGCCTACGCCCTGAACCTGAATCAGTTCGACCTTGTCGTAATGTTTGTGTTCGGTATAATCGGTTTTGTATTTATGAAGCTGAAGATTCCCGCCGCGCCGATCGTACTCGGCCTAATACTGGGCGGCATGGCAGACTTCAACTTCCGCCGGGCGTTGCAAGCCTCCCGGGGCGACCCGCTCCCCTTCGTCACACGGCCAATCTCGATTATCGTGATTCTGCTGATTCTGTTCACCATGATAGCCGGCTTGCGGCAGTCCGCCCTGAACCGTAAGCGGCGGCTAGCCGCCTTTAGTATACGCCGGTAGATTCGTTGTTTTCTTTGCTATTTGCCGGGTTTCAATGATTCTTTAACAAGAAGGGGGGCGCTGTTTTCCATGCCGTTACCGGCACATAGGGGCATCGTTGCCGCGCCCCCCTACTTACAGCCCCGCGCCGCCCGCAAGCGGGCTTATGCGGGTCTTCCAGTACCCCCCAATCCGCCGCCCCCGCCGGCGGGCTTAAAGCCCGCTGTCGCGCCGCCGCCGCTCCACGGTCTAAAAACGGCGCGTGGACTACGGACCTTAGATTACAAGTAATCTAACATGTACTACAAGTAATCTAACATGTATTACCGGTAATCTACGTTTAAATATTGACAACGGGACTTACCCGTGTTGTGATGAGGCCATCATCTTTGAAACAAAAAGAAGTTTTTATGGCGAATACACGCAGCTATATAGTCATACTACTCAAGAACGCCTACCGCCAATAATCGTAAATCGCGGTCTGAAGCAAGTCCCACAGGGGTGCCGTATCACGCAATGCGCGCTTCATATTTGCCCAATCTTTTTCTATCGGATTAAAATCAGGTGAATATGCGGGAAGCAGCATTAAATTAACTTTAGCTTTCTCGCACGTCTGTTCAAGTTGTTTCTTCCTATGAAAACTCGCACGGTCCATTATTATTGTGCTGCCGGTTTCAACGTTCTTTAATAGGCTAGCTTCAAACCATATTTCAAAACGCTCCCCGGTCACGGAACCGTTATAACATTCAGGAGCGATCTTTTTTGTCTCATTTTTGCTGTGTGTCACGGCGGCCACAACATTTACCCGATGGAACTTGCGCCCGCGTTTGGTGTCCTCAACTTTTACTCCACGCAAAGCCCGTCCGTATTCCCGCTTAAGAT
>JAITAE010000173.1 GCA_031284295.1 Spirochaetaceae bacterium | reverse complement strand
TACTCAACCTATTAGCGCAGTTTTACGATACGTTTTACAATCTCTGATGAATGTTTCGCCGCTATAGGCAGGTATTCGTCAAATTTCATTGGAGATTCTTCACCGGCTATGTCGGATATCGCGCGTATCACGAGACAGGGCACGGCAAAAAGCGAGCAGGCGTGGGCTATGGCGGCGCCTTCCATCTCGACCGCGCGGATGCCGGGAAATAGTTTTAAGATTTCGCCGACCCGTGCGGCATTGCAGACAAACACATCGCCTGAACCTATCAAACCTTCAACATGGCGGAGAGAGGCGGGGAGAAGTCCTTCGCTTTTTAGTTCGTCAATGGCGCGGAGGCTTTCCTGTATCACGGGCTTTTCGACACGGAAAAATGCGTCTTTCATGCCCGGCACCTGCCCTATCGCATAACCGAACGGTGAAATATCGACATCATGGTAAACAAGGGCCGAGGAAACCACTGCATCGCCGAAATTAAGAACCGGTGTAAGCCCCGCCGGATTCACGCCGCCGGCGCAGCCTGTGTTTATAACAAGTTCCGGCCTAAAGCGGTTTATTAACAACGCGGCCCCTATCGCCGCGTTTGCCTTGCCTATGCCGCAGCGTAGCAGGACTACCCGCTTACCTTCCAGGCTGCCTGTAAAGTATTCAAACGGGCCTATTTTTTCAACGGTACGGTTCTGTATCAGGTTTTGAAGAATGACTATTTCTTCTTCCATCGCGCCGATTATTCCAATCATCCATACTCCTATGTGAGCGAAAAGTGATCCGCTATATGACCGCGCCAGGGTGCGCGTTTATCCTTCTGTTCCCATTCAATTATTTTTTTTATCGTAAACTTGCCGGTACCGCGCGAATTCCCGAAATGGACTACCCCAAAACGGCCGCCGCCTATATACGTTACCGTATCGTCCTTTCCCAAAGATTCCATCGCCGCAATACGTTTCTGAACACATTCAAAATGAATCGCTTCGCCGTTACTGTCCGTGAGCGCGGAGGCTAACTCTTTTATTGGCTTTTCGCAGTAGACGCAAAGCGGCGATGGAATCGGGTCCGACCGTAACTTTGCGGCCGTCCATTTAGGGCGGGCGCCGGCCCCCTTATCGTTTTTTCCCTGCTCTTTCCCTGTTTTTTTGGGGCCGCCGTGCCCGCCAATATTTTGTCCGGTGCCTGCCTGTCTGCCGTGGCTCTGACTATTTTTTGATGCCCGTCCTTCCGACGCGGTCCGCGCTGGAGCGGAGACTGGGCCGTGGCTCTGACTATTTTCTGATGCCTGTCCTTCCTTTGAAAACTTCTGCTTGTGCTGACTGCTTTTGCGGCGCCGCTTATCGCCCCTCCCATTTTCGCTCATCATAAGTCCCGCCCTCTTTTATCCCCATAATTTCGTTGCTCAAAACCTGGGCAATATGGTAAATAGCCCCCGAAAGGTATTCTTTATTATCTATCGCTCGCTTTAAATTTTCAATCCTCAAGGGATCCGGCGTCTTTTTACGCTTTTCAGTCTGCCCGGCAATCATACACTCTCCACGAAAGCGGATACAATATGGGTAATGGTGTCCGCTTGTATAAATACAACATCGAATCGAATTGGCATATCACTATATTTTCGATGGTTTTCGAGAAAATACTTAGAAGTTTCTATGATCCGCCGTTGCTTTTTTTTGTTGATTCCGTACTCAAGATTCTCTATCGGGTATGACGACCAGGCCTTGACTTCCACGAAAACGAGTATGCCGTGGTCAAGGGCCACAATATCAATTTCCCCCTCCACCGACCGAATATTCCGGCCAATTATGTTGAAACCTAACGATTCCAGGAAGGCGGCGGCCCTGTCCTCCCCATTTTTACCGGTAATTTTTCTGTATTTTGACGAGCTTTTTGTGTCCGAGTCCCGATTTTTCAACTGTCGATTCCCTGTATGTCCAGCGCGCGGGTTATAAACAGCGACTTGTTTGACAACAGGTTGATTTCTTTTCCGTCTTCTATGGCAGCCCCATTGCTGTCGGCAATAATCCTGACAACCGGACGCAGCGGCATTTCCACGTTGACATCGAGGATTTTTGCTATGCGGCCATCGTTCAGCAGCACACCCGACCCTATAGGGTAGATACCCATGATTTTTACAAACAGTTTAAGCATATCCGGTGAAAAGTACGAGGCGTTCTCCGAGACCAGCGTTTTCATGGCCTGGTAACCCGTCATCGAATTGCGGTAAACTTTCCTGTTTATCATCGCCACGAAAGCGTCCGTAACGGACACTATAAGGGCCCGCTCGTTGATGTAGTTTCCTGAGAGACAATGCGGATAACCCGTCCCGTCCCAGTGTTCATGGTGCTGCAACGCTATCCTGGATATTGAATCGGAATACATCAGTTCTTTTTTCATAATATTAAAAGAAAGAATTGTATGCGATTTAATAATTCCCTTATCTTTGTCGGAAAGCGGTTCCTTTTTTTTTACTACATCTTCAGGCAGCCTTAACATACCGATATCGTGAAGTATGGCCGCGGCCGTGAGGCCCTGATTCCTTTCGTTGTCAAAGCCCAGTTCCTGCCCCATCACCGCCGAAAGAATCGCGCTATCTATGGAGTTTTTTCCCATCACCGGATCGCCGGTGTTTTTGCAAAGGACGAAACTCAGGGCCTCGTTTCGTGATTTTTTTGTTAAGCGCAGCAGGCTGTCCGTAATATGCCACAAAAGACGAATATTGGCCTTTCTGGAATTCGCGATGTCAAAAAATATCTCGTTAATTTGATTGATGAGAAGAATGAGGGAGGCGTGAGTTTCCGGCACGCCGGCTTTGATTTGTTTAGCGGCCTCTACCGCTTCCGGTTCTTTTTCCTGCCCGTCCCGTGTCTCCGCAAGTGCGCCGTCACCGTAAAGAAGTATATCACCCTCTGTATAAACCCAGTCTATGCCAAGCGAAACGAGCAGTTTTATGTCGTTAGCGCGGACCGCTATGTTTTCAGGAATAAAAAGATTATCTTTGGCAATAAATACCGCTTTGGTAAATTTTTGCCCCTCTTTCAGAGAAGTCACCGCTACTTTTTTCATAATAGGTCTGTTTTACGATGCTAAGTCTCACCATCTGTGGCCACCGCCCGGGTTTTGGGTTCTGAAGCCGCCGTATGCTTTGTAACGGTGCTTTTCTTGCCCAAAAGTTCCTTGATTTTTGCGGCCTTACCAATTTTGTGTCTGATATAGTACAGCTTTGCCCTGCGTACCTTGCCGGAACGTGATACTTCGATACGCGCGATGCGCGGGGAATGTAACGGAAATACACGCTCCACCCCCACGCCATACGAATTCTTGCGTACCGTAAAAGTTCTGCCGGTGCGGGAATTTTTTATTGCTATGACGAGCCCCTCGTATACCTGTATACGCTCCTTACCGCCCTCAACTATCTTAAAATGTACCTTGACGGTATCGCCCGGCCTAAAAAAAGTTACATCCTCTTTCATCTGCGCTTCTTCGATGGCCCTGATTTCGTTCATGCTTCCTCCGTTATGCTGGAAACCTCATCTATGATACCGCGGATTTCATCATCAAAAAGCCCCTCCCTAATGCCTTTACGCAGCAAATCGGGACGATTCGACAGTGTTTTTTCTATCCGCTTCCTAAGTCTCCAGCGTCTGATATTTTCGTGATGTCCCGAAAGTAAAATTTCAGGAACCCGCATTTCTCCATATATACTATCAAATATATCCGGCCTTGTATACTGGGGATACTCAAGCAGCCCGCCGGAAAAACTTTCCTCATCCAGCGACTCCGGGCTTATCACATCGCCCAACAACCGGTAACTCGCGTCTATAAGTACAAGTGCCGCCGTCTCGCCCGAAGACAGCACATAGTCCCCAACCGAAATTTCATCGTCAACATAAATATCTATGATACGCTGGTCTATGCCTTCGTAGCGCCCGCAAATCAGTACAAGTTCCCGCTCCCCCGACAGCTCTTTTGCCAGTTCCTGGTTAAAGAGCCTCCCGGAAGGCGACAGGTACACGGTCCGTTTGTCAGGCCGCGCCGCGCCGGCGGCATCCAGTGCCCGCGCCAGCGGTTCCGGCAGCATCAACATTCCCGCGCCGCCGCCATAGGGCGCGTCATCGCAAGTTTTGTGCCTGTCCTGAGCGTAATCACGTATGTTGATGCCCGTGTACCCCACGATACCACGCTCAATGGCCTTTGCCATTATCGAAGTACAAAAAAAAGCGTCTATTATTTCGGGGAAGAGTGAAAGAACCGTGTACTTCATTCAAGAATCCAGCGGACAAGCAGCGTGATTTCCCTCTTTTCAAGGCTTATTTCACCAAAGAATTCGTTCCTGAACGGGACAAGCCTTGTTTCACCCGAAAAAAGACGCAATTCAGCAAGCTGTCCGCCTCCGCCTTCCAGGATGCCGGACATTTCGCCAAGCCTGCATCCGCCGCAGTCAACAACGGAGAGACCCTTTAGGTCCCTGATGTAGTACTCTCCCCGCGCAAGCGGTGCGGCTTCGGACCGCGGAAGCAGGACTTCCGCGCCGGAAAGGGCCCGCGCCGCCTCCGGCGTGTCAATGTTTTTGAACTTTACAAGTATATCGGACGGAGAGCCCCGGATTGCCCGCGCCGCCTCAATTTCGTACACGCGCTCACCCGTCCCATCGCGCAAAACGGCTGTGGAAAGCCGTAACAGATGTTCCGTTTCGCCCGAAAGTGAACGTAATTTGACAAAACCCTCCAGGGCAAAAGGCGCCAAAACAACGGCGCTTACAAAGCGTTCATCAACCAAGGATTTCCAGCACGGCCCGTTTGCCTGACCTGGCGACCGTGGTCTGAAGTAGGACTCTGATGGCCTTTACGATACGGCCATGCCTACCTATCACCTTTCCGATATCATCAGGGCTTACGGTCAGTTCCAAAACCAGAGAATCATCGCCCTCGACAACATTTACGGAAACATCCGCCGAGTCGCCCACAAGCGATTTTGCTATGTATTCAATCAGATCTTTTTCCAATCCAACCTCGCATCAAACTATTCTGCCGGACAAATTTAACCGGCTTCCACTTCCGCCGGAACTTCAAGCTTGTCCATTTTGATGTTCTTTCTGTTAAAAATCATTCTAACGGTATCGCTTGGCCTGGCGCCTTCTTTCAACCACTTGACGGCATTCACGGCGTCAAAAGATATTTGTTTTCCTTCCTCCGCGATGGGATGATAGTAGCCTAACTCTTCAATGGTTCTGCCATCCCGCGGCGCGCGCGAATCCATCACCACTATACGGTAAAACGGACGTTTTTTCGTTCCGAATCTTTTGAGCCTTATAACGGCGCTCATAAATCCTCCTGATAAGGGACCGCGTGTAAACATGACCCTGGTCGTGTTATTCATTCACCGCAGTTCCCAAGATACTTTACGTTATTACGAATCACCCGTTCCGTCAAGCCCGCCAGCGGGTTTAAAGTCCGCTCCGCGCCCGCCAGCGGG
>JAITAE010000142.1 GCA_031284295.1 Spirochaetaceae bacterium | reverse complement strand
AATATACGGACACAAGCTACTTTCACACGCTCATAGAGAAAATTTCGCAGGCAGGCCGCCACCCACCAGGCCGCCAGCGGCTTTAAAGTCCGCCCCACCAGTGGGTTTTAAATCCGCTACGCGGTAGCATACCCCAGCGGCTTTAAAGTACACAGGTATGTCAGTTGTTGTCCCTGCGATTTACCAGGTTCACAATGATTCTTAATACAAAGGGGGGCGCTATTTCCATGCCGTCACCGGCATATAGGGACTTTCCTGTCGCGCCCCCAGCCCGATAACGGCGCGCGAAACATTGAGCGCGTACAGTAGAAGATGCCGCAGGCTGTGGCGCGGGACCAGGCCGCTGTTTAGAATAAGTTTTTAGCGCCCCAGCCCGATAACGGCGCGCGAAACATTGAGCGTGTAAAGGCGAAAAAGCGGCCGCAAGCTCGTTCCCTTCCTTATGCGGCTAAGCGTGCGGTAGAACGTCAGGCAAAACAGCATAAGCAAGCGTGTGCTTGCGACACGCTGTTTTGTGGCGCGGGATCAGATCGCTGTTTAGAATAAGTTGGGATACGAGGAGGGCATAGCGGTGGCGAGTCAGGTATTAGTAAGGATAAGCCGTAACGAAGGGGACAAAGACCCTTGCCTCCGATAAAACGCCGTGCGTTTTATCGGAGGCGCGAGAGCTTCGTTCGCGGTTTCCGGGAGCGCGGTTAAGGTTACAAAACCTGGAAGGTTTTGTAACCTTAAATTTTTACCAGTTGCCGTACCCGCCGCCGGAAGGTCGATCACGGCGAGGCTTGTCCATAGCAAGATTAACGCGTATCTGGCGTCCATCAAATTCTTTGCCGTTAGTATTCTCAATGACGGCGTTAGCTTCGGCGTCATTACTCATTTCGACAAAGCCAAACCCCTTAGATTTACCGGTATCATGGTCAAAAATAATTTTGGCGGACGTTACGGTACCAAAGCTGGAAAAATAGCTGGTAAGGTTCTCCTCGCTTGTGTTGAATGGCAGATTGCCAACATACAGTTTGTTACCCATTTAAAATTCCTTATCCCGGAAGCGGATGGATAGCCGCAGCGTCCGGGTGCGCTAATATTCACGCCCGCAAAAAACAGGCGACTCCCCGCCTAGCGCGGTGTAAAAACGCCGCGCTAGACGCTTGGATGCAAAATTTAAGGGTATTTAAAAGAAACGCGAAAAAAAGCAGAACGTAAGCGCTGAACCACAATAATGTACGGACATTGCCAGCCACAAAATGCAAAACTCTCAAAAAGAACCCGTGTAATTTAACATATACTATTATCGAAAAAGCGTCAAGAAAAAATTAATGAAAAATTAATGAATATTCCGCGGCCAAAAAAATCAATGAGACTCCGCGCGGCATCCGCCGCGGATTTGTCCGAAATCTTTGAACCGGCTACACGGCCTCGCATTGCGCCGCGATCTCACGCCGCATTTCCAAAACTTCTTCCCGCGCGGCGGCGGCAGCCTCCTCTATGCTGTCACATCCCGGCCTTCTCTTTTTCCACGCGGTCAGTACCGAACGCGATGCGTTTACCACGCCGCCGCTGCCGTCCGCCTTTAGCAGCAGGGCCGCGCCCGCCGCGCCGCCGCCCTGCGCCCCGTAACCCGGTATCAAAAAAAACAGCTTCCCGTACGCGGCGCGGATAGCGGCGGCTTCCTCCCGTTCTGTACATCCTACAACCGCCCCAAAAGCGCCGTAGCCGGAATCGCCATAGTAACGGAACGCAAGCGCGGAAAGGGCCCGTCCCACCGCGTCGTAAAGCCTGCCCCCCTCACTAAGTTCCTGATACTCAAAGTCGCGCATACCCGGATTCGATGTACGCATCAGCACAAAAGCGCCTTTTCCGCCCTTTTCCGCCGCGTCCAGCCAGGGGCTCAGGCTGTCCATCCCCATATACGGGTTCAGCGTGACAAAATCCGCCTCAAAATCACCCGAAAAATGCGCGGCGGCATAACGTTCCGCGGTATCGGCAATATCTCCCCGCTTTATATCCGCTATCACCAGGCCGCCGCGCCCCCTGATATGGGCAAGCGTCCCGGAATAGGCCTTAAGTCCCGCAAGCCCCAGCGCCTCGTAATACGCGATCTGTACCTTGTAGCAGGCCGCCGCGTCAAGCGTAGCGTCAACAAGCGCCCTGTTGTACGCAAGCACCGCCTCGGCCATACCGGAAAACCGCGTTAGGGCGGCCTCCGGCACATAGCACGCCGCCGTATCAAGCCCGACGCACACCGGCCCCCTGGCAACCGCGGCCTCGTACAGCCTGTCCATGTTGTTCATTCGCCCGTACCCCCAAGCCTCACCGTGACCGAATCACGATGGGCAAACAGTCCTTCCGTAGCGGCAAGGCTTGCGCACTGCGCGGCAAGCGCCGCGCAGCCCTCCTTCGATATAAACTGATGAAAGGCGGCCCTCATAAAGGTCCCCACCCAAAGGCCGCCGGAAAAACGTGCGTTCCCCATCGTGGGCAGTATGTGGTTTGTACCCGAAACAAAATCGCCAAACGCGACGGGAGCATAGTGCCCAACAAAGAGGGACCCATAAGCGTTAAGACGTTCCGCCACCAAACGTTCAGCCGCCGGATTTACCTGAAGCTCTATATGCTCAGGCGCGCGCTCGTTGGCAAGCTTTACCGCGTCGTCAAGCCCCGCCGCAAGGTACACAACGCCGTTGGACTCCCAGGCCCGGGCCGCCGTTTCCCTGGACGGCAGCTTTGCAAGCTGTTTTTCGAGTTCTACAAGCGTCCTGTCGATCACACCCCTGTCTGTACAAACAAGTTCAGGCCGCGCGTCCGGGTCATGCTCAGCCTGAGCCAGCAAATCCGCCGCTATAAACCGCGGATTCGCGGTGGCGTCCGCTATTATCAGCACCTCGCTGGGCCCCGCCAGGCCGTCAATCCCGACATCGCCTGAAACCTGCCGTTTTGCTTCGGTAACAAAGCGGTTGCCCGGCCCCACCACCATGTCAACTTTCCTGATACCACCGCCCGCCTTGCCCGCAGCGGCGGAAGCGCCGTACGCAAAGGCAGCCACCGCCCCAGCGCCGCCCGCCCGGTAAATTTCATCCGCGCCGGCAATATCCATCGCAACCAGCACGGCAGGGTGGATGTCGCCCCCGCTCTGTGGCGGGGAGGCGGCGGCGACCCGCTTTACCCCAGCGGCGCGGGCCGTCGTTATGCTCATCAACGCGGAGCTTGGCAGCGGGTAACGGCCCGCAGGCACATAGCATCCGCAGCTTTCCACAGGCAGCAGGCGGTACCCCAGCTCCAGGCCGTATTCCCCGTCCCTGTAGTTGAGTTCCCGCAGACAGCCGCGCTGCCTTTCGGCAAAAGCCAGTATCCGTCCGTGCGCAAACCTCAACGCCTCCACCGTTTGCCCAGGCGTCGCGTCGTAGGCGGCCTGTACCGCTTCCGGCCCCACGCGCATACTTTCCACTTTTACCCCGTCGTAGCGTTCCGCGCATTCAAGCAGCGCGTCCTCCCCGCGCCTGGTAACATCATCTATTATGCC
>JAITAE010000080.1 GCA_031284295.1 Spirochaetaceae bacterium | reverse complement strand
CGCTGATTCGACACTCACCATCAAGGACGCCACAAGTGTTAGCGGTGTGGTGATTACACCCGCCTGATTTAAGCTTCGGCCTAGACAATATGAAGCGCAAACTCCAGCCGTGGAGCGGGGCGCTACTCGTTCTTGAGAGAAGCGCTACTCGTGATTGAGAGATGCGGAATAACCGGCTGCGCCGGTTATTTCCGGTGTTTGCGCCGCGGCGCTACGCGCCGCTTGCCGCAAACTCCAGGCGGTGTTGGTGGGGGCGGCGGAATAACCGGCTACGGCGGTTATTTTCGGAGTTTGCGGAGCAAACTCCTGCCGGTGTTGATTGGGCGGCGGATTGGGGGGTAGCGGAAGACCCGCGTAGCGGGGCTGGAAGTAGGGGTGACGGAAGGCAGGGCGGCTGTATGCCACAAGGCATGGGAATCGTCCGCCTGTAATCAGATCGAATACCAACCGCAGTATATAGAGTGAAGCGGCGTTCATTTACAAGAAGAATCATATCTCGTAATAATGATGCGGAGATGTATTACAAATGCGGCCTTGCGTGTATCAGTAAAGGCGGCTATAACTAAATCAGCTTGGGCCGCTTATTCTAAGAAGCAATGGAAACCTGGCAAATAACCAGGACAATCGTACCTCTACCAGCGTATTTAAAAGCGGCTGGCAGAGTTACTTTACTGCCACGTCAAAGATCATTACAATGACTCGGTATGAAAGGGATAATTCTTGCGGGCGGTGCGGGTACGCGGCTGTTTCCTATAACAAAAGTCATTTCAAAGCAGCTTCTGCCCCTGTACGACAAGCCGATGATTTACTACCCGTTGTCCGTGCTGATGCTTACCGGCATCCGTGAAATTTTGATCATATCAACGCCGCGTGATATTGGCTTGTTCCGGGATCTGTTTGGCAGCGGGGACCGGCTTGGTATGCGCTTTGAATATGCCGTGCAGGAAACACCTCGTGGACTTGCCGATGCCTTTATCGTGGGCCGGCAGTTTGTTAAAAATGACGCTTGCGCCCTTGTACTGGGCGACAATGTTTTTTATGGGCGCGGTTTCGGCAATGCGTTAAGGGAAGCCGCCGCAAAAGTCAAATATTCCGGGGGCGGTGTAATTTTTGCCTATTATGTCAAGGACCCCAGCGGCTTAGGCGTAGTCGAGTTTGATGAAGCCGGCAAAGTTATTTCAATCGAAGAAAAACCGGCTGTACCGAAATCGCACTATGCGGTGCCGGGCTTGTACTTTTACGGTAATGACGTATTAGAAATCGCAAAAAATGTAAAGCCTTCAGCGCGTGGTGAACTTGAAATTACATCAATTAACAAAGTTTATCTGGAAGCAAAAAGGCTTTCCGTTGAATTTTTGGGACGCGGCATGGCGTGGCTTGATACCGGCACACATGACGGACTTCTGGAGGCGGCCAACTTTATTGAAACGATTCAAAAACGCCAGGGCCTGTATGTGTCATGCATCGAAGAAATTGCATACCGCAACAACTGGATAGACGCCGGACAATTGCGGAGTCTGGCTGTGGAAAACAGGACTGAATACGGCGAATACCTGGCCTTTATCGCTTCCGGCGGCAGTAAATAGTTTTGTAATGTATTTATGAAAAAAATAATTGTGAGCGGCGCTTCAGGCCTCGTCGGAAAGGCTTTTTGCGAGTATATGCTGAAAGCGGGTTTTGAAGTTTACGGCATAGCGCGCGGCCCGGAAAAACTCAAATCCCTGACATACTGCCCGGCCTTCCATCCTGTAAAGCTTGATTTTTCGCAGTACGAAAATATTGACAAGCATATCGAAATAAGGCGTCCCGACGCGTTTGTACACCTTGCATGGAACGGGGTTTTGGGAGAGCGGGACAACTACAGGCTACAGATTGAAAACATTACCGCAAGCGCCGATGCCGCAAAGGCCGCCGCGGAATTAAAGGCAGGCCTGTTTTTGTTTGTGGGCAGCGCGGCTGAACAAAATGTAAGTATAAATTCCGCCGGAATGACGGGCCCCTGCAACCACTACGGCGCCGCAAAGGCCGCCGCGCAAAAGTTTTGCAGGATAATAGCCCACGAATCAGCAATGAATTTTGTCGGTGTCAGTTTGGCAAATGTGATCTCACCCCCCCCCCCCCCAGTATTGAAGTCCGATAAAAGCGCCACAAATATTATAATCCGTAAGATGCTTGCCGGTGAACGGGTTGATCTGATAGAAGGCGGGAGACTTCACGACTTTATATACATAGATGACGCCGTTGCCGGCATATATGCCGCAATGAACAGCGGACGGTCCGGCGAGACATACTACCTCGGCGGCAACCGTCTGCGCCCGTTCCGTGATTTTATTGTTGAAATGAAAGAAATACTCGGTTCAAATTCAGAGTTGTGTTTTGGGGCATTTAACGATACATCCTTTATTGATTACAGCGGCATACATCTTTACAAACTGTACGAACATACAGGTTTTAGACCACGTGTGGAATTCGGCGAAGGAATAAGAATAACGGCCCGGCACATCCGCGAAAACTGACGGCGGGCAAAAAACCGGACCGTATGCGCGTTCAGCTTATCTTTTCAAGAGTCGTATTTGCGCGGCGGGAAAGGCTTGAGTTTTTGTCTTTTGTAAGCTTTTCAACATCATCCCTGAAGGCGGTAAAACGATTGTTTGCCGTTAAATCAAGGGCATAAAATTTTTCGGTAACATCTTTTGACGCAAAAAGCCGGGCTGTGAGCTTTTCGACCTTGTCTGTCTTTGCAAAACTGAGAGCCTTCAACAAACCTTTGTACAGGGCGTTCTGATTTTTTGCCTTCGCTTCGTCAAGCCTTGAGATAACTATTTCGGCATACTGATCCGCGTCATTTTTGATGAGTATTTCGGCGCAACGAGAACGCAGACCGTCGCCCGTCTTGCCATCCTCCAAAAGCGCAAGAAGCGCCACCTCCGCTTCTGGGTTATGCATTTCGCCGAGCGCCGAAACCGCCTCTTCCTTGACTGAGCCCGCCTCGTCCCGTTCGGCGCGGTAACGCAGGTATGGGATCGCGTCTTTAAGCCGGCGCGCTTTTGCGGCGCGCGCCGCGGCAATTCGTGTCTTAAAGTAAGTATCACGAAAACTTTCGAGTATTACGGCATCCACCGCATCCCCTTTGAAAGAGCCCAGCGCCTCAACCGCCGCAAAACGTATGTTGGGGTCCGCAGACGATGCTGACGCGATTATGCTGTCAAGCGCGGCATCGTTCTTTAGTTTACCGGCAGATTCGAGGGCCGCCATACGAAGCGGCGTACTTTGGTCATTACCGTTTATTATTTTCATCAGGAACGGCGCGGCCTCCTTTCCACCGCTGCCGCCTACCGCTGATACTATAGCCTGCCGTATATCATCGGACGGATCACGGTTGTCATAATAATTGATCAGTATTTCAGTTATATCCGTCCTTGCGCCGCCATCTTCCGAATAAACTATTTTCCCAAGCGTTTTTATTGCCGCGTTATGATGTCCCGTATCATCGGAAGATATAATTTCCATAATTACAGGCAGCGCGGTTTTTTCCTTTACGGCGCCAAGGTAATCAAGCGCGGCGTTTATTTTTTGCGGCGTCTCGCTGTCACGGCCCGCAAGAATTGCCAGGGCTATTTTTCCAAGCCCTTCCTGTGACCGTTCAGCAAAAAAAGAAAATATTCCGATAATGATATTTTGATTCTTTGTTTTCGACGCAAGCGTGATTAAATCATCGTCCATATAATAAATGCTGCCGGCCCGTAGTTTTTTTATCAGTTCCAGTATTTCGCTGTCCGTGCCGTAGTTTATTGTTTCCCGCAGAGCCGCATCTTCTGGCGCGTCAGGCGCCGTTTCAGCCGCGCCAGAGAAAACCGTTCCGGTAAAAAATAAAACCGCCGCAAAACAAGCCGCTTTCAATTTATTCATGGCCCCCATAATAATTTTTTAAGAATTCCTGTTTATATTTTGCAAAACAATCCGACTCTATGGCAAGCCTTGCGTTTTTAATCAAACTGTGCAAAAAATACAGGTTGTGGTAACTTACCAGCATGGAAAAAAGTATTTCCTCCGATCTAAAAAGATGGCGCATATATGACCGGCTATAATTTTTGCAAACCTTGCAGCCGCATTTACTGTCGATCGGCGAAAGATCAAAAGCATAATTCTGTTTTTTAAGCGCGAGCGGACCGGAATGTGTCAGGGCCTGTCCATTACGCGCGAGTCTGGTAGGCAGAACACAATCAAACATATCAACGCCGCTTTCTATGGCCGCAAGAATATAATCGGGAGTGCCTATACCCATCACATAGCGCGGTTTATCGTCCGGCAAGAGTCCGCTGGTAAACGACAGATACTCGTTGAATACTTCACGCGGTTCACCAACAGAAAGTCCACCTATCGCTATACCGGACGGAGCCGCGCCTATAACCGCTTCCGCGCTCCGTTCACGCAGGTCTTTGTAAAAATTACCCTGAACTATCGCAAAGAACTGTCCGCCATACCCAGCGTCCCGCTGTTCTAGCCAGCGTTGTTTGGCGCGTGTAAGCCATACATTGTTCGTGTAAAGCGCCTGTAAAGCCTTTTTGTAGGGCGTATCATAACTTGTACAAACATCAAGCTGCATCTGTATATCACTGTTCAATGCCGCCTGTATGTCAACAACTTTTTCCGGTGACAGCAGATGTTCGCTTCCATCTATATGAGAGCGGAATTTGACTCCGGCGTCTGTTATTTTTCGCAGCGATGACAGAGAGAATATCTGGAAGCCGCCTGAATCCGTTAAATAATTCCGCTTCCATCCCGAAAAATCATGCAGGGCGCCTGATGTTTTTATAACATCAATTCCGGGCCGCAGGTACAAATGGTAAGTATTTGATAAAATTATTTCAAACCCTATCCCGTAAAGATCATCGTTTGTAAGCGCCTTGACTGTCGCGTTGGTTCCGACAGGCATGAACACAGGCGTAGATACGTTGCCGTGCGGCAGCATCAGAAGCCCTGTCCGCGCTTGTGAATTCTTGTCTTTATGCCCGATAACAAACATTTATTTCCTTATGTTTTGGCATACCTGACGAGCACCATGCCCAGTACGGAAAAGAAGGCTACCGGAAACCACGCGCCTATAACCGGCGGTATGTAGCCGAGTTTTGCCATCATCATACTGAGCATTTCCATTACATAAAATACAACGGTCGCAATAAGGCTTGTCAAAAGGCTCATCAGCATAATATTTTTTCTGAAACGTCCGCCCATGGAAATAGAAAGTATAATAACGATGAATGAAACTGCCGAAAACGAAAAGCGGTGGTAGTAATCCGCCTGCGCTTCGGCATACGGAAGGCCGGCCTGTTTCAAATCCTTTACCAGCAGGGCGGCATCCCGCGCGGAAAGATCCGCGGCGGCAACGGAATTCCGGCCAAATATATCAGGTTCTTCCGTGTAATCGATAACTGGAGGAAGCGCGTGAATACGCAGCAGGCGGTCTTCCCATTCATAAATGTATGCATTGCTAAAAATCCAGTACTCACCGCTCCAGCGGGCAACCGGCGCGCGTATCTGCGACATAAAACTGCCGTCATCGTCCCGCTCAACAATGCTGACGCCGTTAAGCGTTTTATTGTTGCTGTCATAGTAATCAACTGAATAGATTCTGTTGCCGTCACGTGTTTTGACAACAACATCAGAATTTTTTTCCTGCTGTTTTTGATTCCGTAACCTGCGCGTTATAATATTTTTTTCTTTGAATGTGGGAATAACAACGATATCTTCAAAAAAAAACGCGAATACCGAAGCCAGAATCCCAATTATCATAAAAGAGCGCGCCAAACGCCAAAACGGGATTCCGGACGATATTACCGATGTCAGTTCATTACGCGCGGCAAGATCACCCAAAGTATATGCCGATGCAAATAACACCGAAATGGGAAGCGCCAGAGAAAAACCTTTCGGAATATAATAATAGCTCGCCCTCATAATTTCTGAAAAAGGCGCTTCGTAATTCAGATAATGTACAAGATTCATAAAAAGGTCAATCAGACAGAGCAACGTAACAAACATAAACGAGGCAAAAATAAATACAGGTATAAAATGCCTTATCATGTATCTGTCCAGTATCATTTCCTGACCCTTTGAATGCACATTACAAAGCCTATAATAAACGTAATTATGTTTGGCAGCCACATCGTCCAGAACGGGGAATAACCGAGGCGTATACCCATATTCTGTCCGATCAAAAGAAGCGCCCAATACACAACCGATATAATTATCCCAAGTATAAAACCAACCGTCTGTCCGCTCTTTTTTGCCAGCAAACCCAGCGGAACCGCAAGGAAAATAAAACAGAAGGAACCAACCGGAATAGAAAACTTCTTGTAGAATTCCAGTCTCCAGACCGAGAGGATGCGGTCAGTTTTAAGCGATGATGTAAGCTGATATTCACGGAGAAAATTCTGCGTAAGCGTGTTCCGTTGCGCCCTGTTATGCGAGCCTGTTCCGCCGCGCATCGCATCTTCCAGAGCAAGCCCGGCCCCAAGCATCCTGTTGTACCGGTCAAAAAGCGTTGCGTTTAGCGTATCCTCCTTGTCTTTTATCTCGGTAAGCACATCCCTGGAACTCATCTCGCGCGGGCTTATCGTGGACACCGCTACGATGAAATCATCCTGTTCAATACGGTATCTAAGGTAGCTGCTTTGGGCGTAATCATAATCACTGTGAACACTTTCTTTTGTAGCTTGAATAAAAGCGTTCTCCATGTCCAGGCGCAGGCCTTCCTTTCCCGCGTCTACAAATTCCGCGTTTTTTGCCATTATTACGCGCCGCTCACCGTCGCTCGTTTTATCAAGAATAATTAAATCGGAAATTTTTTGACCGGAAACATTTCCCGTAATTACAACCGTGTCCTTGAATCGTTTGACAGAATTGGCTTCCAGTTCAAGCGCCGGGGTTGAAGCCATGATGCTCCGGTAAAGTTTATAAAATTCAATTGTTCCTGCGGGAAGCATGACGTCATTTACGGCGAATGAAACAAGCGATACAAGGACGCCTACAAACAATGTTGGAATAAAAATATTTTTGTATGACAGGCCGGAAGACAGCATTACAAGAATTTCATTATCGGTATTCATCCTGCCTATGGTCATCAGTGTACCAAGCAGCGTAGCGTAGGGTGTTGACAGCGCTACAACACCGGGAATCGAATACATAACCAGCAGCGCAACCTGATTAAACGGAACTTTCTTTGAAAGAATATCCTGCGCAAGCAACAAAAGCTGGTTAACAAAAAATATTATAAAGAAAAACAGAAAGGAAACAAAAAACGCAAATAACGTTTCTTTTAGCAGGTATCTGACTATTGTTCCCGATATGCCGCCCCTTAAAGGATTTTTACTCATACGCCTGTTGAACCGAAGCCCCCGCCCCCCCTATCCGTCCGTGAAAGCCAGTCAGTCTCCGTCAGCGAGACCCGCAAGACGGGCGCGCAGACAAGCTGCGCTATGCGGTCACCGTGACGAATCGTAAATGGACCGGGGCCCAGGTTGATCAAAACAACGGCAAGCTCGCCGCGATAATCGGAATCTATCGTTCCAGGTGAATTGAGTACGGCAATACCGTTTCCGCGCGCAAGTCCGGACCGGGAACGCACCTGAATCTCGTAACCAAATGGAATTTCAAAGGCTAGACCGGTAGGAACCGTTACTATCTGACCGGCAGCCACCGGCACCGGCGCGTCAATGCAGGCGCGCACATCCATGCCGGACGCTCCGGTAGTTTCATAGTTTGGCAAAACCGCGTCAGGCCGTAGTTTTTTTACATTTACCGTGATCCCCAATCCCACGGAACTACCTCCATGATAAACGAAGCTACCTTACCGCAATGCGGCGAAGTATTGTATCCCCCGTTTGCAAACCCGCTTATAAGTTTCGTATATGCATGACCGGCTGTCAAGGGACTGCCCAGGCGTGAACCTGTCGCAATCTTCGCGTGAGGAAGAGCCGAAATCTCTACCTCCCGTGACAGTGCTTGTACTTTTTGCCGCTGCCGCAGGGGCAGGGGTCGTTGCGGCCTACCTTTGGCTGGGAGCGGACGACGGTAACCGCCTCGCCCTGAGGCCGGGTTCCCGCCGGGCGGCTGTGCGCAGCGGGCTGATTGCCTATCGAGGCGGTAGTCCCGAAGGCATCCGCGCTTCCGTGGCTTGCCGACATCGTTATGCCGCGCTGCTGTACGGGGCGGTTATCCGCTTGCGTTATACGCACCAGATGCGTCCGCGAGGCAATCTCGGAACGTATCGTGTCAACCATCGTGTCAAAAATATTAAAGCCTTCCAGTTTGTATTCCGTAAGCGGATTCTTTTGCGCGTAATGCCTTAAATAAACCGCCTCGCGCAGAGCCTCCATGTTTTCAAGATGATTCAGCCACATACGGTCAATAAAGTGCAGGTACTGCATCCTGATAAACGAATTCATTACCTCCGTGCCGATCAGCGCGGTCTTTTCGTCAATGTCCTTTTTCAGGCCCTCAAGAATAGATTTTTGTACCTGATCAGGGGGAACAGATTTGTCTATGTCCGGACTCAGCGTATAGTTAAATTTTGTTTTCAGGTACGCGGCAAGGTCTTTCAACGCGGCTTCGGCATCGCCTTTTACGCCGGATTGATATTCCACGATTGCCGCTGAAACCATATCCTCCGCCGCGTCGTTCACACGTTTTTGTAAATCGTCATCCTTTAAGATAGCGTCCCGCTGTTCATAAATAAATTTACGCTGCTGGTTCAAAACATCATCGTATTCCAGCAGGTGCTTGCGGATTTCAAAGTTGCGTTCCTCCACTTTTTTCTGCGCCCGCTCTATGCTTTTGTTAAGCATCGGATGATAGATAGGCTCGCCGTCATCCATCCCTATACGTTTCATGATATTTTTCATCTTATCGCCGCCGAAAAGACGCATCAGGTCGTCATCCATCGAAATAAAGAACTTGCTCCGGCCCGGGTCGCCCTGCCTGCCGGAACGCCCGCGAAGCTGGTTGTCTATGCGGCGGCTTTCGTGCCGTTCCGTGCCTATCACATAAAGCCCGTCCAGAGCCTTAACCTCGTCATATTTTTGTTTCCACTTTTCCGTCTCTTCCCGCAGGATGGCGGCAAATTTTTCAGGCGATGCGTCCGCGCCGGCCTTTTTACGGGCGTGATGCTCCGGGCTGCCGCCAAGTTTTATATCCGTGCCGCGCCCCGCCATGTTTGTCGCTATCGTAACCGAGCCCTTCTCGCCGGCCTCCGCTATTATCAGCGCCTCGCGTGCGTGGTTTTTCGCGTTCAACACTTCGTGCCGCACACCGCGTTTTGTAAGCAGCGCGGACAGTTTTTCCGATTTCTCTATAGATACCGTCCCGACAAGCACGGGCTGCCCCCGTTTATACGCGCCGGAAATCTCAACGCAGAGCGCGTTGAATTTATCATCTTCGTTCAGGTATACTACATCGTCTTCATCTATGCGGGCAACCGGCACATTCGTCGGAATAACAACAACATCAAGGTTATAAATCTTGTTGAACTCGACGGATTCCGTGTCCGCCGTCCCCGTCATGCCCGAAATCTTTTGATACAACCTGAAATAATTCTGAAACGTGATGGTTGCCAGAGTCCTGTTTCTCTGTTTGATTCTGATATGCTCTTTCGCTTCGATAGCCTGATGCAGCCCGTCCGAATAGCGCCTGCCGTGCAGTATGCGTCCGGTAAATTCATCGACAATCTGCACTTCGCCGTCCTGTACCACATAATCAACGTCAATATGGAACAGTTTGTGGGAGCGCAAGGCCTGGGTAAAGTAATGCAGGTATTCAAAGTTTTCTTCATCAACGATCTGCCCCTTTATCAGCCCGCGTTTTTGCAGCAAGCTTTCTATTTTTGCAAGGCCGTCATTCGTAAACGAAACGCTTTTGTTTTTTTCGTTTAATTTATAATCGCCGGTAACCTCTTCGCCCTGTGTCTCATCGGGATAATCGCCGTTTTCTTTTTTTTCAACTTCGGTAAGGGTGCCCAGCATCTTGTCAACCTCGGCAAACTTAAACGTATCGTCTTCGGCTGCGCCGGAAATTATCAGCGGGGTACGCGCCTCGTCAATCAGTATCGAATCGATCTCGTCAATGATACAAAAATTATGACCGCGCTGCGCACGCTGGTCAAAGCCGGTATGCATGTTATCGCGCAGGTAATCAAAGCCGAATTCGTTATTCGTGCCGTAAGTTATATCGCGGGCATAATTTTCTTTGCGCCGCTCGTTATCCATGTCTGACAGAATTGTCCCCACGCTGACGCCCAGGTAGCTGAACACGGGGCGCATCCAGTTCGCGTCGCGCTCCGCCAGATAATCGTTCACCGTTACGACATGTACACCTTTGCCCGAAATCGTGTTAAGGTAGGCGGCGGCCACGCTCATCAGCGTCTTGCCCTCTCCAGTCTTCATCTCGACGATCTTGCCCTGATGCAGGACGATTGAGCCCATAACCTGCACGTCAAACGGACGCTCGCCCAGCATGCGTTTGGCGGCCTCCCTCGCCAGCGCAAAGGCATCGGGCAGCATCGCGTCAAGCGTCTCGCCCGCCGCGTACCGTTCCTTGAACCGTTGTGTCTGCGCCGGAAATTCCTCCGCGTTCATAGCCGCCGCCCACGCCTCCCGCTCGTTTACCGCATGCACGATGGGCGTAAGCGCCTTTATGTCCCGCTCTTTCTGCGATCCCAAAAACAACGTCAAAATCTTTTCGATCATGCCGTAATTTTACCCCCTATCCTTACCCGCTTTCAAGGCTCCCCACCCCCGCCGCCGCCAGGCCGCCAGCGCCCGCCAGCGGGTTTTAAATCCGCTCCGCGGTAGCATACCGTAAGCCTGTCAATACTGGCTGGAGTTTGCGGTAAGCAATGCGCAGCATTGCTGCGCAAACTCCATAAGCAAGCGTAGCTTGCGACATCCGCTCCGCGGTAGCATACCGTAAGCAGGATTTACGCCGCGCCGTCAGGTTATTGTCCTTGCGATTTTCCGGGTTCAGAGTGATTCTTAATACAAAAGGGGGATGATTTCCATACCATAGCCGGCATATAGATGTCAAGTCCTGAAATAGGTTGACCATGAATTCAAAGTATCACCCAGCTGGTTCATCTCCACAGACGAAAAGGATAAAGGCGTACCAGTTTTCATGGTGGAAACGACTGAAGACGTATCTCAGCGCACTAAAGAAATTGTCCTGGCGTCCAGCCCCGGGTCCGGGCTGCACGGTACCGCTCATCCCCCAAATACAATACCGTGTGAATCAGAAACGCTGGCAGGTTCAGCAAGCAAAAGTTCTCGCTCGCATGGTTCCCCCCATGCCCAAAGTTATGCTCAAGGTTGTATCCATGGTTCTTTAGCACATTATTATGCTCGTTCTCTATCTTCCACCGCGCCCTCCCGCAGCTCGCCGCCTGCTCCGCGTTCCCCACATCTATCCCTTTGTTCGTTATCCAACTGTTGTAATACGTCCGCTTCCCCGTCCCCTCGTTCACTATGCTCATTTCCAGATAATTGACCAAAAACGTATCCTCCTCCCGCTCCTCATACCGTATCGGCACCCCCTTCACCCACCGCCAGG
>JAITAE010000079.1 GCA_031284295.1 Spirochaetaceae bacterium | reverse complement strand
CGGCTGGATCGTTTCCGGCGATACATTCTATCGAAAAATTTTTGAATCTGTACAGGCCGGGTTTGTTTATCAGGATCGAGGTACATTCTTCCAGAGGTTTTTGTTTACAGGGTGCGACTGTGATTTTACCATCCTTCGACTCGGCGATCACGCCGCCCAAAGTTTGGGCGGCGTGGTCGCCGCCGCCGTCCGTGATTTTTGCCGCAAAATCGCGGACGGCGGCACGGCGCGGCAGGGCGGACGGAGGAGGAGGTCCGTCCGCCCTGTTCCAGCCGGTATCGTTATCTTGGGATACGACACGGTCGTATGCCCCAAAAAGCGACTCCTCACGAATTATCCGGCTCTCCGCCGCGAAACGTGACAAGGTGCAGCTTAATTTTCCGCCCGTCTCCTCGTCCCAGTTTATCCGGCGCGCCGCCTCCGCACCCAGGAATTCGGCTGTTAGCGTCTGCGTCTCCGCCAGCGCGATGATAGCCTTACGCCAGTCCGGAAAATGCTCGTCAAGCAGCGGAACAAGACGGTGTCGGACACGGTTACGCAGGTAACGCTCGTCATTGTTGGACGAATCCTCACGCCAGGCGATGCCGCGTTCCCGCAGGTAAGCACATATTTCAACACGTTCCAGCGTTATAAGGGGGCGCAGTATCAGACCTTTACGTTCCGGCATCGCGGCAAGGCCGGCGGGACCGGCTCCGCGCAGTATTCGGAGCAGCGTGTTTTCAAGCGCGTCATTGCGGGTGTGCGCAACCAGGATGAGGCGCGCGTCCAGCCGTTCCGCTTCCCCGCGCAACGCTTCGTGGCGGAAGTCACGCGCCGCAGCCTCAACGCCACGCCCGCCGCGCCGCGCCTCCCGTTCGATAAGGCCGTCCGGCGCTGTAACAACACGGCACGGTACTTCGAGTCTTTTGCAGAGATCGGCCACAAACCTGGCGTCGGCACGGCTCTCGTCCCCGCGTAAAGCGTGATCGACGTGCAGCGCGTTCAAACTAAAGCGGCCACAAAGACCGCTGCCATTCTTGCCGCGCAGGGCGGCAAGAATGGCCAACAGGGCCGTCGAGTCCGCCCCTCCCGAAACGGCGGCAAGTAGCGCGTCCCTCGTTTCAACGGTGGCGGACGCAAGCGAGTCCAAGACAATTTTTTCAAGTTTATTCACGTTATCACGCAGAATCAAAACGCCGCCAAAACCTCAAGTTTTGGCGGCGTTTTTTAAGCCCCAGCGCTAAACCGCCGGCCAGCTGTCAATCGCCGGTAGACCAAACGCTGCCGACCGGCCCTGTCGTCCTTATTTTTTACCGCAGGCCTCTTCAACATCGTCAAGAAAGGAATCGGCAAATAAGACAGCATCCATGATTACATCGGCAGTACGGATAGCCGTGTTGAGCTGAACCTCGCAGGGATTGACTATGGCCGAAGTAAGACCCGCGCCTATGGACATTGCTATCATGAACGAGTTTACAATCGGACGGACATGTTTGGGCATACCGTTGGATACGTTAGAAAGTCCACCTGTCGAGTTAAGACCCTGCTCGGAAAGGTAACGGATAAAGTTAAGAACATCCTTTTGCTTGTCCTGCATACCCTTTATAACGACATAGAGCGGGTCAAACCAGAGATCAGAGGGATCCATGCCCAAGGTCAAGCCGTGTTCAAGCATTTCCTGGCAGTACTGCTCACGCTCGCTGTTATCGCCGGGGACGCCTTCTTTGGAACACAGGGCAAACACTATCGCATCGTTGGCGGCTGCCACATCGATATACTTTTTTCGTTCACCCGCATCGGCGGAATTTATGATAGGTTTACCCTTCGTGCGGTTGTAAACCTTGATACCGTCTTCAATCTCGCTGATGTCGGCTGTATCAAGCGCTATAGGTACATTGTCGAATTTATCCTGAAGGATTTTAATGCCCCAGGCCATTAAACCCTTAATACCCTTGCGTGCAGGTCCAATATTTAAATCGAGGTAAGTGGCCCCCGCTTTAAGCTGTTTCTCCGCCCTTTCAAGGATGGGGCCCGGATCACGCTCGTCCATAGCCTTCTTGATGGACGGCGCGATGCAGTGAATGTTTTCACCAATCAAAATGAATTTTTCAGCCATAATTTTCTCCTTATATTATGCTTTCCAATTTTTTAGACGAGAGCGGGAAACACAGGAATCCCGCTCTCGCTATTATAACTTTAAGCCTTAAGATCCTTCATAAACTTAACAATGCCGACAGCCTCGTTAGTTCCTACAATGATCTTCCAGCCCTCAAGCGCCTCTTCCAACTCGCCCTTCAGAACGGCAACCTTGCCGGGAAGTATCAGCGTCTTGTTCTTGCATTTGCCTTCGCACTTTTCTTTGATGAATTTGGCGATAGAACCGGCTGTAAGTTTGCCGGCTGCCCACGCGGTAAGCACCGAATAGCCGCCCGCATCGGAGATGATCAGGTTTACAGGAACGCCGGAACGCTCAAATTCACCTGAGGCGATGAAGTAGGTCAACGCAAAGTCCACCGTTGTGGCGCACACCGCGTTTTCGTCCGCACCGTTGATCTGGTAGATGCCGGGCTCGACCCGCATCGGTTTTTGCGGGTCTGTGTAGATGTTCTGACGGAGGCCATATAGTGGCAACGCGGCAGCGTAGTCGAGTCCGCTCATGATGATGATGGAACCATACTTCAGCGTAAAGATTGATGCCAAGCCGACCTCGCACTCGTGATTTCCGCCTGAAAGTTTGCTGATGTTCACGATAGAAGGATAACCGAAGCTGCGATCACCGCCCTTGGGGTTCAACGCCGCGCGGCGTATTTCCACCGCATTGGCAAACGCATCCTTGATTGACTTTGTTCCAACGTCAAGCACCAGGTCCTTGTTGCCCGCAGCTTCGATCTTTTGAACTGTGTCATACAGGGCATCGAGCGATGCCGCGCGGACTCCAAGAAGTATACCGGCGCCCGTAGCTATCTTGCTCATTTCGGCAAAGTTGGTCTCGTTTGCGCCGTTCAGTATCGGTTTTCCTGCCTTGCAAATCTCGACAGCTTCTTTCGCGGCGGCAACGTCGGTACAATCGAGTATCACGACCCGCTCCGCAACGGCAGCCTTTTTCACCGCGTCAAGAAACTTGCCCTTGTCGCCGGTAAATTCAACGTT
>JAITAE010000020.1 GCA_031284295.1 Spirochaetaceae bacterium | reverse complement strand
TGCGGGTCTTCCGCTACCCCCCAATCCGCCGCCCCCCCGGAATGGGTCCGCGAATTAAACGAATTAACGCGAATAATAGGCGATTTGCGGCAAGCAAGCCGCGTTCCCCCTCCTTATGGGGTTAAGCAAACTCCCAATCCGGCAGACCAGATAATGCCGCATCTCGCCGTCATGAGTAGCCCACCCAACACCGGCAGGAGTTTGCGGCAAGCAAGCCGTTCCCCTTCCTTATAGGGTTAAGCAGGCGGTAAAACGTCAGGCAAAACAGCTTGACGCTGTTTTGTGAAGCAAACTCCCAAGCTCAACGCAGCGCGTTGAGCCAGCCGCAGGCTAAAGCCTTCGCGCCGTTCTGCAGACCAGATAATGTTTGGAGTTTGCGGTAAGCGGCGCGTAGCGCCGCAGCGCAAACTCCGGAAATAACCGGCGCAGCCGGTTATTCCGCTACTCGTAAGTACGAGTGCCGCTACTCGCAAGCACGAGTGCCGCTACTCGCAAGCACGAGTACCGCTACTCGTAAACACGAGTGCCGCTACTCGTAAACACGAGTGCCGCTACTCGTAAGCACGAGTGCCGCTTCTCGTAAACACGAGTGCCGCTACTCGTAAACACGAGTAGCGCACCCCCAAAATCCGCCGCCCAATCAACACCGGCTGGAGTTTGCTGAGGCGGCGGATTGGGGGGTAGGGCGCAACGTAGTGCGCCCGAAGGGGGGCGCGGCGATGGGGCGGCTATGTGCCGCGAGCGGCATGGAAAACAGCGCCCCCCTTCATAATGAAGAATGAGAAATGAGGCCGTCTCTGGGGTATGCTACCGCGTAGCGGACTTTAAACCCGCTGGCGGGTAAACCCACTGGTGGGGGTGGGTTATATTACGGTGCTGGTTGGTGTAGGATGAGGGTATGAAGTTGACGCTTACCGAAAAGATAATACGTGAACACCTTGCCGGCGGGCCGGGGGGCGGCGGGCTTGGCGGCGAAATCGCGGTTAGCATTGACCAGACGCTGACGCAGGACGCGACCGGAACGATGGCATACCTCCAGTTTGAGACGATGGGGATAGAGCGCGTCCGCGCGGAACTTTCCGTGTCGTATGCCGATCACAACACATTGCAGGAGGATCACAAGAACTCTGACGACCACCGGTATCTGCAAACGGCTGCGGCGCGGTATGGGATTTGGTTCTCCCGTCCGGGCAACGGCATCTGCCATCAGGTTCACCTTGAACGCTTCGGCGAACCGGGCAAGACACTGCTGGGCTCCGATTCGCATACCCCTACGGCGGGGGGGCTTGGGATGCTGGCGATAGGGGCGGGGGGGCTGGACGTGGCCCTTGCGATGGGTGGCGGCGCATTCCGGCTGGCGATGCCTAATGTTACCGGCGTCAAACTTACCGGACGGCTTAGGAGCGGGGTGGCGGCGAAGGATATAATTCTGGAACTGCTGAGGCGCGAGACCGTGAAGGGCGGCGTTGGGCGGGTATACGAGTATTTTGGAGACGGGGCGGCGACTCTTTCCGTGCCGGAGCGGGCTACGATTACAAACATGGGGGCGGAACTCGGCGCGACATCCTCGCTGTTTCCGTCCGATGAGAGGACGCGGGTTTTTCTGGAGGAGAGGGGGCGCGCCGCATCGTGGAGGGAACTTTCAGCGGACGAGGGGGCGGAGTACGAGCGCGTGATAGAGATACACCTGCCGAAGCTCGTTCCAGCCGCGGCCTGTCCGCATTCGCCTGATAACGTTAAGCCGGTGGCGGAGTTGGCCGGACTAAAGGTTGACCAGGTGGTGATAGGCTCCTGTACGAACTCGTCGATAGACGATCTCGCTGCCGCGGCGGAGATAATGAAGGGGCGCGTTGTTCACCCCGATGTTTCCGCGGCGCTTGCCTGCGGCAGCCGGGCAACGATTCTTGCGGCGGAAGAGGCCGGCGTTCTAGGAGAGCTTCTCCGCGCCGGCTTTAGGATGCTGGAAAGCGCCTGCGGACCCTGTATCGGCATGGGTTTCGCGCCTAAATCGGGCGGGGTGAGCCTCCGCACATTTAACCGTAATTTTAAGGGCAGAAGCGGTTCGGCGGATGCGGGCGTGTACCTTGTCTCGGCGCAGACGGCGGCGGCGGCGGCGCTGTTCGGCGTGGTGAGCGATCCGTCCAAGCTGAAGGCTGAAAAGCCGGACACGGGCGCTTACATCCGCGCCGCCGCCCGGTTCGCGGACGATATGCTGATACCGCCCTTGCCGCCGGAACTGGCAGCCGGCGTTGTGATACAACGCGGCCCGAACATCAAGCCGTGTCCCGTGCCGATGCCGCCGGACGATGCTTTCACTCTGCCCGTCCTCATCAAGGCGGGCGACAACATCACTACGGACGACATAATGCCGGCGGGCGCGAAGGTGCTGCCGTTCCGCTCGAATATCCCTGAAATATCAAAACACGTGTTCGCAAACCTCGATCCGCTCTTTTGGAAACGCGCTTCTGAGGCGGGGGCGGGGCTGATTGTGGGCGGGACAAACTATGGACAGGGGTCTTCGCGTGAGCACGCCGCCCTTGCCCCGATGTTCTTGGGCGTAAAGGCCGTGATAGCCAAGTCTTTTGCCCGTATTCACAAGGCGAATCTGATAAATTACGGTATTCTGCCGCTCGTTTTCGCCAACCCGGACGACTGGAACAGCATAGACCAGGGCGATATACTGGAACTTGCCGGGATTCACGCGCTTCTTGACGGAAGGGCAGACGGTTTTCCGCCCGCGGCGGCGGCTAACAAGACAAAATCGCAGGTTTACAGCCTCCGCCTTGAAGCTGACCCGAATGACCGCGCTATACTTAGGGCGGGTGGTGTTATACAGGCTCAGCGCGGGAAAAACCAAGCGTCTTTCACATCATCCTGACAGGTTGATTATGTTAAATGGCATGATGTAATGTTTTTCAAGCAATACCTTTCAGTATATAAAGCTCGTGATGACCGGCGGGTCGGGGATGGCATTGTCGCGGCGGGAAGACGGGCCGGGGAGAGTAAATGAAGAAGGGAGCTTTTAAGAAGTGGGTTTGCGGCTTTGCGGGTTTTGCGGTGATCATTGGCGGTATTGTATTTGCTATCTATTATGATAAGAATAGGGAAAGGCTGGAGCTGGCGCGGGAGATCGCGGAGTACGGGCCGCGCAAGGGCGTGCCGCGCACGATAGAGGACTTGAAGCGGGCGATAGCCGCGTACGAGAAGCTGCAGGAACAGCATGTGAAGGACGCGGCGCAGACCGGCGTTTACTGGAAGATACTGGCGTCCCGTTTTCAGGACAAGCAGATGTACTTCGAGGCGATAGACGCGCTGCAACGGGCGATAGAGATAACGCCGGGCGATGAGACGTTGCACTACCTTTTGGGCCTGAACGCGGCGTACGCGGCGAAGTCCGCCTACGACTATCAGGGCGAGGGCGCGGTAGGCGAGCGCTCGCGGCGTTACTTCGATCTGGCGGAGAAGGCTTACCTCCGTTCGATAGAGCTGGAGCCCAAGTATAATCAGGCGTGTTTTGCCCTTGCCGTGCTGTACATTTATGAACTGGAAAGGCCTGAGGAAGGGATAGCGCAGCTTACCGCGTACATGGAAAACCGATCGGGCGATTCGGACGCTATGTTCATGATGGCGCGGGCCTTTTATATGCTGGGACGGTACCGTGAGGCGGTGGATTGGTACGATCGCGGGATTCCGCTTGTAAAGGACAAGGGGCGGAAAGCCGAAGCGGAGGAGAACCGGCGTTTCATTATGGGACTGATGTGAGTGAAGGGGTGGGCATCATCGAACGGGGCTTGCTTGACCTGATAATCGCGAGAATTCCTGGACTTAAACCGGGCAGCCGGGTGTATCTATGCGAGAAATTTGACCGTGAAGGTGATTTTACCGCGCTAAAGGCGTATGACATAGAAAGAATTTGCGCCGCACGGCGCGGTGAGGCTGAGGCCGGGCGGCTTTTCGACGATGAAACGGAACGCTGGAGCATGGCCGGGGTAGTTTCGCGCGCGGAACAGGACGCTGAGTTAATGGAAAGGCGCGGCATACACTGGGTTTCGGTGGCGGAAAAGGCATATCCGCCTCTTTTACGCGAGATTTACGATCCGCCCGCCGTACTGTTTTACCGGGGCGCGCTGCCCCCGTCCGATAAACTGACGATCGCGATGGTCGGGACCAGGAAGCCAGGCTCGGCGGCGTTGCGCTGGGCATACGAGACGGCGCGGGACCTGAGCTTGGCGGGCGTAGTTGTGGTTTCCGGCCTGGCGGTAGGGATAGACGCGATGGCTCACCGCGGCTCTGTGGACGCGGCCTCAGGCGAATTGGACACCGCCCCGGCGGCGGCGGTTCTCGGCTCCTCCGTTGACGAGGTGTATCCGGCCTCGAACCGCACGCTGGCGCGGCGGATAGTGATGTCAGGCGGCGCCCTGTTAAGCGAGTATCTGCCGGGGACACGGCCCGCCAAATGGACCTTTCCCGCACGGAACAGGATAATTTCCGGGTTATGCCGGTGTACCGTTGTCGTGGAAGCGGGCGAAAAATCGGGGGCACTGATAACCGCGGATTTCGCGCTTGAACAGAACCGCGACCTGTATGTCGCGGGCGTCCCGGCGGACGGCGATCTTGACGACAAAATTTTTGGTTACGGCTGCCGCAGGCTTGCGGAAGATGGCGCAAAGGTGGTACATAACTCTGTAGACATACTTACAGGGCTAGGACTGGAGATGTAAATGGCTGTAAAGACGGCAAAAAAGATAACGAAAAAGACTTTGGTTATAGTAGAATCGCCGGCAAAGGCAAAGACTATAGAGAAGTATTTAGGCTCGTCGTACAAGGTAAAGGCTTCGATGGGGCACCTTATCGATCTGCCCAAGTCGCGTATGGCGATTGATGTTGACAACAACTTTGAACCTGAGTACATAACGGTGCGTGGCCGGGCAAAGCTGCTCAAGGAACTTCAGTCCGACGCCAAAAAATCGGATGGTGTGCTGCTCGCGTCTGATAATGACCGTGAGGGCGAGGCGATAGCATGGCATCTGCAAAGGGCCTTGTCGTTGAAAAACGAGAATCTGCCGATAGCCCGTATCAGTTTTAACGAGATTACGCCTCAGGCGATAAAGGCGGCGGTAGCCGCGCCCACAAAGATAGACGACGCGAAGGTAAACGCCCAGAAGGCACGGCGCGTACTGGACAGGCTTGTGGGCTACAACCTGTCCCCGCTGTTGTGGAAAAAGGTCAAAAACGGACTTTCCGCGGGCCGTGTTCAGTCCGTCGCGCTCCGTCTGATATGTGAGCGTGAAAAAGAGATAGATGCCTTCATACCGGAGGAATACTGGACGCTGGCCGCTGATTTTAAGGCGGAAAAGGTGGTTTTTACAACGCTTCTGGTTAGTTGGAACGGTGAAAAACCGGAACTTCACATCGAAGCGGACGCGCAAAAAATAATCGACGCGCTAAAGGACGCCTCTTTCACGGTCAAAGATGTACGCGAGACGAACAAGACGCTACACCCGCGTCCGCCGTTCACCACGTCGCAGTTGCAGCAGACGGCAGCCAACCGCCTGGGATTTACCAGTAAGAAAACGATGCAGCTTGCCCAGCAGCTTTACGAAGGCATCAGTATAGGGGGCTCGCCGGCCGGTCTGATAACGTATATGCGCACGGACTCCGTGCGCATATCGCAGACCGCCCTTGACGATGTGCGCGCCTGGATAGGCCGGAACTATCCCTCCGATCTGCCGGGAAAAGCCGTTTTTTACTCGTCCGGCAAGCAGGCGCAGGATGCTCACGAGGCGATCCGCCCCACATACGTCAACTATACACCGGACGACATAAAAGACAGCCTGAACCGGGACCAACTCCGGCTTTATTCGATAATATGGGAACGTTTTGTCGCAAGTCAGATGAAAGCGGCCCGGACCTGTACGCTGAGCGCGGACATTTCGCCCGATGATCCGGCGCTTGCCGCGATATTCAGGGTTTCGGGGACGAATGTGACGGAGCAAGGCTTTATGAAAGCGCTAAAGACCCTTGCCCAAAAGGAAGAAAAAAGCAGCGTCTTTCCCCAGGTAAAGAAGGGCGATGTGTTAAAACTGAAGCGCTTCAAGTCCGAACAGCACTTTACGCAGGGGCCGGCGCGGTTTACGGACGCGGGTATTGTAAAGACGCTGGAGGAAAAGGGGATAGGGCGGCCTTCAACGTATGCGCCGACAATCAGCGTCCTGTTGGACCGCGGCTATGTAAGCCGTACCAACAAACAGCTTGTGCCGTCCGTGCTGGGCAGGTTGATCTGCGATATGCTGGTGGAACATTTCGGCGATGTTGTGAACGCGGACTTTACCGCCGGCATGGAAACCGGCCTGGACGAGGTAGAAGGCAGCGCCCGTAACTGGCCGGACATGATACGCGACTTTTACAAGCCCTTCAAAGTGCGATTGGACGATGTAGCCAGGAAGTTAGAGAGCATAAAAGGCACGCTGGACGAAAAGACGGATCAGCTTTGCGAGAAGTGCGGCAAACCGATGGTAAAGAAACTGGGACGTTACGGCTACTTTCTTGCCTGCTCCGGTTTTCCCGAATGTCGTAACACAAAATCAATACCGCTTGCCAAGTGCCCAAAATGCGGCGGAGACATCGTGGCCCGGCGTGGCAAGGGCAAGAAGTTCTACGGCTGTGTAAACTATCCTAAATGTGATTTCCTGACGCGCTTTCTGCCGCTTCCCGGACAGAACTGCCCCAAATGCGGCTGGTTTTTGGTGGAAAAGTACGACAAACAGAACGGCTCCCATAAAGCCTGCATAAACCCTGACTGCGACCACCTGCACAACGCCGGCAAAACGCTTTGAAACGGGACGAAATAGCCGCGCCGGAGCGGGGCCTGATATCACACCTGCCCTTCCTTATAAGGTTAAGCGGTTAGAATTGGTAACCCTAACAAAAAATGGTAGTAAACGGGTTTGAGCGGCAAACCTTCACATTGATAAATTTCCTTATCCGATCGAGCCTCCGTTCAAAGTAACGCAACGCCTAAGCGGAGGCTCATCCCGCTGAGGCATTCCTTCATACATGCTATGTCTTCTTCCGTGATCTCCACTTGCTTTCCCCTCCTAAGGTAAGTTCCACTATAGCATGGATTTTTAAATGACGTTGCCCTCGTCTGCTAGGCGGAGGTGGTTGTTTTTTGTAGTATGGAACCATGCCTAAATCACCGGACGATAAGGACATTTTCGACCGCTCGTTCAAACAGATTATAGGCAGCCTCTCCCAAAAAGCCCTAATACACTTCATCAACGCCCTGTTTGGTGCCCACCCCCCCCCCCCCCGACAGCGATGTCAAACGTCTTAACACCGAGCAGATAGACAAAAACCTTAAAAAATTACAGCCCGATGAGTTTGTCTTAATCGGCGGATACACTTACGCAATCGAGGAACAGACAACGGACGACGCAAACATGGCGATACGGGTA
>JAITAE010000114.1 GCA_031284295.1 Spirochaetaceae bacterium | reverse complement strand
CTTTACTTTGGAGAGGGGGAGATGCTATAATACCTGAAAATATATCAATGATGTAAAATTTATTGAAAAATCTATATAAAACGGAGACATTATGAACGGTTTGGTGATGCTCATCATAGCGGCTGTTGTACTATTGGCGGCTTATTTTGTTTACGGCCGGTTTTTGGAACGAAAGTGGGGAATAGACACGAGTAAAAAGACGCCGGCTTACGAATTCGAGGACGGTGTAGATTATGTACCTACAAAACCGAGCGTGGTTTTCGGTCATGAATTCGCGTCGATAGCGGGTGCGGGGCCCATTAACGGGCCTATCCTTGCCGCGCCCTTCGGCTGGCTGCCCGTGCTGCTATGGATCCTGTTTGGCGGCGTATTTTTCGGCGCGGTACAGGATTTCGCCGCCATGTATGCGTCCGTTAAGAACAAGGGTAAAACAATCGGGTACATCATTGAACAGTACATAGGCAAGACGGGCAAGCGTCTGTTCCTGCTCTTTGTTTGGCTGTTTTCGATACTCGTTGTGGCGGCCTTCGCCGACATAGTTGCCGGTACATTCGCCGGTTTCAACGCGCAGGGCGCGAGAATCGAGGCCAACGCAGCCGTCGCTACCACATCGATGATGTTCATCGTGTTGGCCCTTATCATGGGGCTTTTCATTAGAAAGATACAGCCCAACGGAATCGCAAGCGGCGGCGTCGCGGTTATTATGCTTATAGCCTGCGTAGCGGCAGGCATGGCTTTTCCGATCTATGCTTCAAAAACATTCTGGCTCTACATGGTGTTTGTCTATGTGTTTATCGCCTCCATAACGCCGGTATGGCTCTTGCTCCAGCCGCGCGATTACCTTAATTCGTTCCTGCTGATAGCGATGATAGCGGCGGCCTTCATCGGCGTGGTGTTTGAAGCGCCCGCCGTAAACATACCGGCATTTACCGGTTTTAAGGTGGGCGGCAACTACCTGTTCCCGATACTGTTTGTAACGGTGGCCTGCGGCGCGGTTTCCGGCTTTCACAGCCTTGTCGCGTCCGGCACTGCCTCGAAACAGGTAGAAAACGAGAAGCACATACTCCCGATCAGTTTTGGCGCCATGCTGGTTGAGTGTCTGCTTGCCGTAATTTCGCTCATCACTGTTGGCGCGATTACGATAGGCGGAAAACTGCCCGACGGTGTTGTTACGCCGCCGCAGGTGTTTGCTACGGCTATAGCCGGATTTTTGACAAAACTGGGTTTGCCGGAATCCATCATCTTTACGCTGATAACCCTCGCGATTTCCGCTTTTGCCCTCACTTCGCTCGATTCGGTCGCCCGTGTAGGCAGGCTGGCGTTTCAGGAACTCTTTACCGAGGATGCCAATGAGCCTCGCGCCGTCAATAAGCTGCTGTCAAACAAGTATGTCGCGACGCTGATAACGCTGGTTTTTGGATATTTGCTGGCCGTAATCGGCTACGCTACGATTTGGCCGTTGTTCGGCGCCGCTAACCAGCTTCTTGCCGCGCTCGCGCTGATCTCGTGCGCCGTTTTCCTGAAAAAAACGAAGCGGAACGGAGTCATGCTCTGGGCGCCCATGTTAATAATGCTTGCCGTAACGTTTACCGCGCTGGTATTCACAATAAAGGCAAAGAGCGGCCTGCTGTTGAACGGCGGGTTTAAATTCGAGGCTGACGGCCTACAGCTTGTGTTTGCGATTTTGCTGCTGATTCTGGGTATCATGGTTGCGGTTTCAGGCGTGAAAAAGCTCGCCGAAAAAAGCATTGATAATAATTGAGACGCTTCCGGAATGTCAGATTCTGGCGGCGCCCAATCAATAATATATTAAGAAGTACGCATTAACGCTTTGCGTTAATGCTCTATTTAACTAAGCGCCGGTACCGCCGCTTTATATAGGAGTTTATTATGAAAGAGATTTTGGATTTTATCGCTGGTTGTAAACAGTTCTTTTTGGCTACCGAGGAAGGCGATCAGCCCCGCGTCCGGCCCATGGGAGTTGCTTTTGATTACAAAGGCAAGCTGAGTTTTTGTACAAACAACACGAAGAAATTGTTCGCGCAGATGAAGGCGAACCGCAAGGTAGAGGTTTGCGCGTCGGACGGCAACAAATGGGTCCGCGTTAGCGGTACGGTGGCTTTTAACCCCGAAAGAGATGCAAAAGAAAAGGCTCTGGAGGCCGCGCCGATGTTGAAAAACATATACAAGGTTGACGACGGCATCTTTGAAATTTTCCATTTTGAAAACGCCGTCGCCGTGTTCGAGGACATGCAAGGAAACAAGAAAGAGCTTAAGCTGTAACGGCACGCTGCTAAGGAAGCACTTATTTATGCTATGGATCATCGGATCAAGCCCGATGATGACAAAGGGATTGGTGCGTACCACTATCATCCCGGTGCGCCCTGCCTGTCATTCCAGAAACAAGCGGATAAACGCGTAGGCGTTTATCTTGAAACTTGCGGCCTTGACACTGGGATCCACTGCCGGGGAGTCCGGTTTAATCGGCGCTTTCCTCGCCGTTCCGTTGCGGCTGGTTTTACCCGCAAAATGGAAACCGTCTGTTTTGTATTTCAAAACAGGCGGTTTTTATAACGGATCTTGGATCAAGTTTAGTGCCGTTAAGCGGCGACATATAACAGTGGAGGAACTGTGGATCGAATTTTTAGTATCATTTGCGCCTTTGTAATATACTTTTTGCTGATGCTTGTGATCGGCTGGCGTACTTCAAAAAAAACATCAAACGATAAAGACTTCTTTTTGGGGGCCCGCAGTGTGGGTCCGTGGATCACCGCGCTAAGCGCCGAAGCGTCCGATATGTCGGGCTGGCTTTTGATGGGGCTGCCGGGTGTGGCGTACCTGGGCGGCATGAAGGAAGCCTTCTGGACGGCCGTAGGCCTGATCATAGGCACCTACCTGAACTGGTTTTTTGTCGCGAAACGCCTGCGCAAATACACGATCCACGCGGGCGACGCGATAACGATACCTGAATTTTTCACGAACCGTTTCAAGGATAAATCCCGTGTGCTCGCGCTCGTGTCCGTCATATTCATACTGATTTTCTTTACGATCTATACGGCCTCCGGCTTCAAAGCCTGCGCCGATCTTTTTAGTTCTGTCTTTGGCATGGACTACTTTTACGCGCTACTGCTCGGCGTTGCCATCGTTCTTGCCTACACCATCCTGGGCGGCTACCTGGCGGTTTGTTCCACGGACTTTGTCCAGGGCAGCCTGATGTTTGCCGCGCTGCTGGTCACAGTTGTCATCGGCATAGCAAGCATGGGTGGGGTCTCCGGCGCGATTGACAGTGTTAACGCCGATTTCCTTAACCCGTTCCACAACAACCCGGAACAGCCTTTCGGCGCGATGAGTATTGTTTCCGCCCTGGCCTGGGGACTGGGCTACTTCGGTATGCCCCATATCCTTGTCCGTTTCATGGGCCTCCGTTCCAACCATGATGTAAGATTTTCCCGCAGAATCGCCATGGTCTGGGTGGTAATAGCGTTCGCCGGCGCTTTGCTGGTAGGCGCTTTGGGCAGGGTTTACCTGATTACGCCCCTGGCAAAGGAAGCGGCGGAAACTGTCTTCATCGCTACGTTGATACAGATGTACCCCGCCTTCATTGCCGGTATTTTTCTTTGCGGTATACTGGCCGCCGCCATGAGCACAGCGGACTCGCAGCTTCTCGTAGCGGCCTCCGCATTCTCCCGTGATGTATATCTGGGCTTTCTCAACAAAAAGGCGGACGAAAGGCAGACCCTGCTGATGAGCCGTATCACCGTACTGGTGATTGCGGTAATAGCGGTCTTCATCGCAACGGACAGAAACAGTTCTATATTCGGCATGGTCAGCTACGCCTGGGCGGGTTTCGGCGCGGCTTTCGGGCCGCTGATCCTGCTCTCGCTCTTCTGGAAGGGCGCCACGCGAAACGGCGCCCTCGCCGGCCTGATCGCGGGCGGCGTGACGGTGATCGTCTGGAAACATCTCCACGGCGGCATTTTCGACCTTTACGAAATTGTTCCCGGTTTTGCGGCTTGTCTGATTCTGACCGTACTGGTAAGCCTGCTCGACGCGCCCAACAACCCTGAAGTTGAAGCCGAGTACGAAGCCTACGAAAAACTGGGCGATTAGGCAGCCGGCCCCGCCCAGCCGACGTACACATTACCGAATAATGAGCAATGACGATACTTCAAAGCATACTTACTTAAACTGCTTTAGGTTTGAAAATCTACAAAAAACCCTTAAGGCAACGCTGAATGAGCCTCCGCGCGGCAAGCCGCGCGGTATCTTAAGCGTTGTATTAGTTTGAACGGAGGCTCGATCGGGTGCGGAAATTTATAATACCGTCTGGTTTAATACCAAATCTCTGTCGG
>JAITAE010000291.1 GCA_031284295.1 Spirochaetaceae bacterium | reverse complement strand
TCAAAATATACCCGGAGTTGCTGTACCAGTTCTTCGGGTCCGATTTTTTCAGCGATAGACGTAAAATTGGCGATGTCGCTGAAAAATATGGAAAGCTCGCGCTTTTCTCCCCCTATTTTTGCCTCAATGTCCTGGTTGATTAACTGGGCCACCAGATCGGATGGGACATAGCGCTTGAAATTCTTTAACCCCATGCACATTCCCTCAAAAGCATTATTTATGTTGGCGATTTCAATAAGGGTTGTCGGAATACCAATATATGAGTCAAGCTGAAAGTTCCGTACTTTGGACATTTCCTCGGAAAGTTTCTGCATCGGGTTTGCTATGGCATTGGAAAACAGGATACTGATAACAATAATGACGATAAGAACGACAACAGAGAACAGCGTAACATAAAAAAGGTTCTTTTTTACGTTACCGATAATATTATCTTCAGGTATGATTATTCCGATCAAAAGTTCCAGGCCGTTTCCGATGGTTATCGGGGCAAGCACGGAACGGTATGAATTACCGTTGTATTTTACGGTTTCGGACCCGCTACCCCGCCTTAATGTTTCTCTCAATATATAGCGCACATCCTCTTCGGGAAACATATCAAGACTTCGTACATCAAAGGCGCTTACCCCGTTTTCATCGACTGTTTCAGTAAAGAGCTTGTTCAAATCTTCATAGGTGTCCGCCTGAAAAGCTACCAGATTATGGTCGCCGTCAACAAGGGCGATTTTTGTTCCCGGAGTGGGTCGTATGGTCGCCAGGAAGTGGGATATTTCATCAACGGTTATATCCAGGGCGCTTACACCGGCTAGAATACCGTTGCTATCATACAAAGGGACTACGCTGGTAAAACCTGGCAGATGATCGGTGGCAAAAATATACACCGGTGTCCAGGAAGACTTGCGTTGTTCCCGGGCAATCCCATACCAGCCCCGTTTTCTGGGGTCATATCCGTCCGATGCGTTCAGGATAGAATTGCTGTAGCTTTTGTAATACACCTCATTGGTGTGCTCCCATGTGGTGGTGATCGTTTTTCCGTCATTGCGGACAATACGCTTTGAAAAAGAACCGTCATCCATACGGTTAAGCATCATCAAATTGCCTAATGTATCGGAATAATAAGACATTTTTACCCAGGGATTTGTACGGAGAATTTCTCTGTAATAGGCGAAAAGGCCATCTTCTACCTCTTTGTTTTCCAGAGGGTCCGTAAAAACCGTGCTGATTAAATAGCCGGTTCTGCTGTTCATCTTTGCTATAGGGTCAAAATAATTTATCAGCCGATTACTGATGGCCCCCTGTATTTCGCCGATCAGGGCTTCCGATAATTCTTGCGCGTTTTTTGACGAGCTTATCCACAGGGAAGTCAAAATTATGGCGGCGGAAAAAACCAGAGGAATCACATTTATAGAAACAATAACCTGTTTAACCCCAACAGTTTTTAGTTTTTTAATCCACTTTTTCATCGCAAAACGCCAGTCTGTCATACGTGTACGTTTACCTTTGACCAGAGGCCGTCGCATTCCGGCTCTGCCTGTTTCTGTTTCTGAAAAAATGTTCAGCGTTGATTTTTTTTATAATCCCGTTAATCTTTACGGAATTGACGCTGAAAGGAGTCAGCAGCAGGCACAATTCCATCTTGACGTTTTGCTCCTTAATAATGCCGTAGCTTTGCGAAAAGATCAAGCCCGGCGGGGATTTTTCCGTTTTTATGACGCAGCCGCCGATAATATTGGTTTTGACTCCGTCCAGGGGAGCGCCCTCCTGAATAAAGAGTTTTTTATCCAGCCGCCGGGCTATTTCCCGCAACAGTCCGATTTCAATCCCAGTCAGGTTTCCCTCCGCATCGTGGTAAAGAACAGGCCGGCGGTCAGTGTTTTTCCTGATAATAACGGAAAGGGTATCGGTGCCGAAACTATTCTTTTTCCCGGCAATCATGGTTGTAGCGCCAATGTTTTCGTAGACCAGTAAAAAGGTACGGAAAGGATCGATGATAGGGTCAATGGCCATAAAAATAACCAACACCGCTTCGACCGGCAGATTTAGGGGGGAGAGGACTATGCTGATAACCGAAAGGGTTACGATGCCGGAGGCTCCGGCCGTGGCGGTTCCCGCGAATATGACGCCGATAAAAATCGTGGCGTATTGAGCGGCGGTCAGTTCTATGCCATAAATCTGGACGACAAAGAACACCGCCACGGCAAAATAAAAAACATTGCCGAAACGCCCAAGGGTCATTCCCAGCGGCAGGGTAAGGTTGACCGTGGTTTTGTCGAAACTCATTTTGTCATCCAGGCAGGTGATGGAGCTCGGCAATGTCGCCATTGAGTTTCTCGTGGCAAAGGCCAGCATAATCGGTTCAAACAACAGCGAAAGCACCTTGAAGGGGTTAGCGATTCCCGATCGTACCCAGATTATCACCGTTGTTATGATGAATAACACCGCCGTACCCACGCAGTACAGGATGATAAACTTTGACATGGCCATAAAAACAAGGATTCCGACCTGCGCTATCTGCCCGGCCATAAGGCAGATAAGCCCGAAGGGCAAAAGATACAGCGACGCGCTGACCAGTTTTTGAAATGTTTCAAAAATCGCGCTGAGAAATTTTATCAGCATATCCGCAGATTGGTCATTGACAAAGCCTATGGCAATCCCAAAGACAATAGAAAAAAACACCACTGCCATGGTGCTTCCAATTGCAAGGGCCGAAAATATATTAGAGGGAATAAGGCTGGTTAAAAAAGTTTCAAGCCCGGTTTTAGCCGCCGACGCCACAACCGGGGCGCCGGAGAGGGTAACTTCAAGGATTTTCGAATCCTCGCCGCCAGTTTGGGAAGATATGAGGTTGGTCAAAAGGGAACGGGTGTCTTCACCAAGACCGGCGCCGGGGCGCCCCAGTATTCCCACAGCCATACCGGCCAGCGCGGTTAGGACAATACCTGCCAGAAACACGATGACCATCCTTTTGATTAATCCCAGGCTGGTTTTGTTCCGCATCAATTTGCCGATGCTTGAGGAAATGGCGGTGATAATGATCGGAATAACGGTCATTTGCAGGTAAAAAAGAAACACTTGGCCGGGCATAGAAATAAGCTGCACAAAACTCCGGACAGAGAAAACAGCCGAAATGGGCGCGTCATACAGCCCGACTAAAACGCCTATCACTACGGAGATTAAAATTACCAGCGGGTGTTTTAAGATTCTGGTCATTTTGTTTCATCCCGGGCATAATGCCGTTTTACCAGCCGCGCCGGCGTAAGCTCACTGCCATTCTGGAGGATATATTCTTCCAGAAACGTATTAAGCCATTCCTGCAGATGGGGTGCCTCATGAGATACCGCCATGGCTATGGGGTCCTGTTTATCATTGATAAAAACCGGTTTCACCATAATGCCCGAATTCTCTCTGGTTTCATTTATGATTAGAATTTCTCCTTCATCACGGTATAAGGCAAGCACTTCGCCGGCAAAAAGCGCGTCGATACATTCCGGCCATGTGTCGTAAGTTTTTTTGCTTGCCAGCGGGAAATTACTTTCCGCATAGCCCACATAGGATGAATTTTTGATAATCGCCAGACTACCCCGGAACCGCTTCATGTATATGGGCAGGTTTTCCTCGGAACTGACTTTTGCCAGTTCCAGCCGGTTTATCAGAACAGCCTGACGGAAGGTGATATATGGCATGGTAAAACGCACCAGACTACCACGCCGCGGGGTTCGGCTCAGTTTGCTCAAAGCTACGTCAACTTTCTTGTTTACCACATTCAGAACAACACCGTCAAAACTTGCCGCGTCACGATTAAAATCCGCCCGTACTCCCAGACGGTTGGCAATTTCATACCCTATCTCCACGTCAATACCGATTAATTCTCCTGTTTCTTCGTTGGCGTAGAAAAAAGGCTTTTGGTCCGCCGCGGTCATGCCAAAAATAATACTACCCCGCTGTAAAATTTTCTTTATTTCAGGCGGATAGAGGTCTAAATCCGTCAGCGGAGAAACCGATGCCTGCTGATTCAAGGCGGCAAGCTGTTTTACCGTTTCGAGAGGAGTAGGCTTCGTTTCTGTCTGAAGCTCTGGTTCATACTTGCCACAGGAAACAATGGCAAGTATGGTAAAAATAAAAAACCAAATATTACGCTTCATTACAATAATACCGTTGTAAATTATAGTAGCCCTCCCCCTTGTAGTGTCAACCAGGGGAGCGGTCTGAGCCGCCAGGCGGGCGGCTGTAGAGTCGTCCTTGGAGAGGGCGGGCCGCCCGGTGGCCTGGCGGAGTCGCGGATAATTGGGTATGCTTCTGATATGTTTAATAGTTTGCGCGGGATTGTGAGCGGCGGGACGGGTGATACGCTTTACCTTTCAACGGGCGGTGTGGAATGGGAACTGGTGATGCCGCTTAACGACATTGAGGCGCTTGGGAGTGCGGGCGGCGAAACGCGGGTCTTTACATACCTGCATCATACGGACAAGGATATGCGCCTGTTTGGTTTTGCCAGTGCGGAACGGCGGACAACCTTTCTGGAACTGCAAAAGGTCGAGGGAATAGGCCCCCGTGCCTCCCTCAAAATAATGAGCGGGATAGACCAGGCCGAACTGGAGCGGGCGCTGGAGGAGGGGGATGTGGCGCGGCTTGAGCTGGTGCCGGGACTCGGCAAAAAAACGGCGCAAAAGATGGTACTGGCCCTGAAAGGCAGGCTGGTACACGGCGGCGGCGCAAAGGCGGCCCCGTCCTCTCCTTACGGTGAACTGGTGAACGCGCTTGTAGAAATGGGTTACGACAGAAAGGCGGCGGCGGCGGCCCTGGAGCAGGCGGCAACAGCGCTGACGGGTAAAAAGGACGCCGCGTCCGGCGGCGCCGAAAAAGAAAACGAACTGTTCCGTCTGGCGATACTGAATCTGGCAAAATGAGTACATTAAACGAACAAAAGCAGCCCCAGCCGGAAGAGGCCGAAAACATACTGCATCCAGAGGCGGCGCTGCCGGAGGATGCGCGGGACTACGCGCTGCGTCCTGCCAGGCTGGAGGAGTTTCTGGGGCAGGCGGCCATGAAGGAAAACCTTGCCATATTCATAGCGGCGGCAAAGGAGCGGGGCGAAAGCCTTGACCACCTGTTTTTAACGGGGCCGCCGGGTCTGGGCAAGACTACGATGGCGCGCATAGTCGCGAACGAAATGGGGGTGGATTTTACCGAAACTTCGGCGCCCGCGCTGGAAAAGGCCAAAGACCTTGTCGGCATCCTGACCAGCCTCAAACCAAACGCGGTGTTTTTTATCGACGAGATACACCGGCTTCGTCCCGAAATTGAAGAAAAGCTGTACATCGCTATGGAGGACTACGAACTCGATTTTGTGATAGGGCAGGGGCCTGGAGCGCGGACGATGCGGCTGCCGCTAAAACCGTTCACACTTGCCGGCGCCACGACAAAGGCAGGCATGGTTTCAAGCCCGCTGATAAGTCGTTTTGGGATAAGCTGCCGCTTCTTGCTGTACGAAAGCGCGGACATTGAGGCGATTATACGCCGTTCCGCCGCTATCCTGGGCATCCGCATCGACGACGAGGCCGCCGCGCTGCTATCCAGATCATCACGGTTCACGCCGCGCGTAACCAACCGCCTGCTCCGGCGTATGAGGGACTATGCCCAGGTACAAAAACTCCAGTCAATTACGCTTGATGTGGTGCGCGGCGGCCTCAAACGCCTGGAAATAGACGAACTTGGCCTGGAACGGCTGGACCGTGAAATCCTGCGCATGATAATCGAGCGCTACGGAGGCGGGCCGGTCGGCGCGGAAACGCTCGCCATATCGGTGGGCGAGTCTGTAGATACGCTGGAAGACTTTTACGAACCCTACCTGATTCAGGCCGGACTGCTGCAGCGCACGCAACGCGGCAGAACGGTAACAGCGCAGGCATACAAACACCTGCGCCTTGAGATGAAATATCCGCCGCCGCCCGGTGCGCCCGGCGCGCCCGGCGGCAGCCTTTTTGCCGGCTTATGAAAACAAGCGATTTTTACTTCGAACTGCCAAATGAACGCGTCGCGCAGTACCCGGCGGCGCGGGGTGAAAGCCGCCTCCTTGTTCTGGAGCGGGCTACGGGGCGGCGTTCCCACCACATGGTAAAGGATTTGCCCGGCCTCCTCGAGAGCGGCTCACTAATGGTGTTTAACGATTCACGGGTACGCAAAGCCCGGATTTTCGGGACGGACAGGCGGGGCAGGGCGGTGGAATTTTTGCTGCTACATAGGGCGGGGACTGAGTCAAGCTGGGAAGTAATCACGAAGAAGGCGGGCAGGAGGACAGGAGAACGTTTCCGCTTCGCCGGGGGCGAAGCGGAAACGGAAGCGGAACTGCAGCGTGAGGGCCCGCGCCTCCTGCTGTGCTTCGACAGACCGGTAGACGACGCCTGGCTTGACATACACGGGCGCGTACCGCTGCCGCCGTACATAAAACGCGCGGACGAAGCCTCCGATTCGGCCCGCTACCAAACCGTGTACGCGCGCGCCCACGGCTCGGCGGCGGCGCCCACGGCGGGCTTGCATTTTACGGACGGTATCCTTTCGGCCCTGCACGGGCGCGGCGTCGGCACGGCCTTTGTCACGCTGCACGTGGGGCTTGGAACATTCCTGCCGGTGCGCGGCGAAAACGTCGAAGACCACCGAATGCACAAAGAATATTTTTGTATCGAAAGCGGAACTGCCGCAGCGGTAGAGGCGGCAAAGCGTGACGGGCGCAAAGTGGTGGCGGTTGGAACAACAACGCTCCGGGCCCTGGAATCGGCCTGGCGCGGAGGCGCTTTTCAAACCGGCGAGCAGAGCACGGATATTTTTATCTACGGAACATACCGCTTTAAGACGGCGGACGCGCTGTTTACCAACTTCCACACGCCGTGTTCCACGCTGCTGATGCTGGTATGCGCGTTCGCGGGCACGGCGGGCGGCGCGGCGGCTGGCCGGAAAATGATAATGGAAACATACCGCGAAGCTATACAAAAAGAGTACAACTTTTTCAGCTACGGTGACGCGATGCTGATTCTGTAGCGCCGCAAGGCAGAAATGAGAAATGAAGAATGAGAAATGAGAGTGAAGGGGGGCGCTGTTTTCCATGCCGTTACCGGCATACAGCCGCCTTCTCGCCGCGCCCCCCTGCGCCCGCACTTCGTTGCGGGCTACCCCCAGCCCGATAACGGCGCGCGAAACATTGAGCGCGTTTAGATGAAAACGCCGCAGCAAGCTCGTTTCCTTCCTTATGCAGCTAAGCGTGCGGTAGAACGTCAGGCAAAACAGCTTAAACGCTGTTTTGTGGCGCTGGACCAGGTCGCTGTTTAGAATAAGTTTTTAGCGCTCCCCCAGTCCGATAACGGCGCGCTAAACATTGAGCGCGTAAAGGCGAAAACGACCGGCTGTGAAAGCTCATTCAACCGCGCTGGCGGCGCTGGCGTATAATTTCGTACAAGAGGATACCTGCCGCGACCGAAACGTTGAGGCTGTCGATACGGCCAAGTGATGGTATGGCGATGAGCGCATCGCATTTTTCGCGGAGCAGGCGGCTTAAACCGGCTCCTTCCCCGCCCAGAATCACGCAGACACGGTCAGCCAATCCGGTTTCGTAAATAAGGCCGCCCTCCATATCCGCCCCATAAATCCAAAAACCGGCTTTTTTTAACTGTTCTATCGCGCGCGGCAGGTTTGCGACTTCGATGGACGGCACCCAGGAGGAGGCCCCGGCGGAAGTTTTTGCGACAACATCGGCGTGCCTGGCGTTACGTTTGTT
>JAITAE010000228.1 GCA_031284295.1 Spirochaetaceae bacterium | reverse complement strand
GTTAGACCCCTGTCTTTGTCCTGGTTATTCGCAGTGGGGTCTGCTCCGCAGACCCCACATTGATAAATTTCCTTACAGAACGAGCCTCCGCGGGAGGCTCCTGAGCAGTGGGGTCTGCTACCCCGCCCTAGGGCGAGAGAGAATTGGTAATGTCAACAAAAAATGGTAGTAGACGGATTTGCTATGCAAATCTCCACAGTTAAATAATTTCCTTACAGAACCTCGTAAACAATGCAACGTTTACATGATACCCCGACCTTCAGGGCGGGGAGGTTCATTGAATTTGAAGGGCCGTGACGGAAAGAGAAGTATTGATTATACTTGTTCGATAACCCGGTTGGTTATCTCACAGTCTTTATGTTGGCTGGATTGATTCCGTCCTTTATGAGCATTCGACGTATCCCCCCTCCCCCACAACCCAATAAAAAATACGAAATCACCGAGCCGCTTTTCTAGGTTGTGTTCATCTGTGTGGCTTGTTTTTCCGGTGGAATTGCGGGATAATAAATTCAAGGTACGCGGAGAATCGTTTTGGACGTAAGCCCCAAAGGGTGTCAACACAGCATCGGGGCATCTCCGAACCTTATTTTTACGCCATGCATAAATACTAATGTGGCCGCGCTTTTAATCATTCGCGGTAGCGAATTTAGGAGGACAAGATTGTATAATCAGATGAGGGCAGGTATCGGCATAATGTGCGCGGTATACCTGTTGCAGGCGGGGACGGTATTTTCGGCAGGAAAGCTGGACGGTACGCCGCCCCCTCAGGCTTCTGTTGTTACAACAAGCAAAGGGATATTACAGGGAATTCAGACTGGCGGTGTCTATTCGTACAAGGGGATTCCCTATGCCAAAGCTCCGGTAGGGGATTTGCGTTTTGCTCCACCGCAAGACACGGAGCCGTGGGACGAGGTTCGTGATTGCACTGAGTACGGGCCTATAGCCATTCAATACCCAAATAGCTACGTAGTAACAAAGAACCCTGAACAATCCGAGGATTGCCTTACCTTGAATATTTGGACTCCCGCCGCGCCTGACGCGGACGAGAGATTGCCGGTTTATGTGTTCATTCACGGCGGCGGATTTGGATTCGGTTCGGGAAATGAAATCCGTTATGATGGTACAAATTTTGCCCAAAACGGCGTGATAATGGTAACGATAAATTACAGGCTCAGCACGCTCGGTTTCTTTTCTTCCCAGGAGACATACAACCGGTACGGGACAACGGGTAATTGGGGGCTGCTTGATCAGATAAAGGCGCTTGAATGGGTCAGGGACAATATCGCAAGTTTCGGCGGGGATCCCGGCAAGGTAACTATAGGCGGCGAATCAGCCGGCAGCGTAAGCGTTTCCGCGCTCATCGTGAGCCCTCGCGCAGAGGGACTTTTCCGTAGCGCCATCATGGAAAGCGGTTCTGTTCTTGGCATACCGTCCCTTGCCGCTTCCCGTGGCAATTTGCAAACATCTATAGAAACTTCGCTGTTGTTTGCCAAGATTTTCGGCGCGGCAGACAATGCGGACGGGCTTGAACAACTGCGGCTGGTAGACGCGGATATTCTGAACTATCTTAGCCCGTTTGCACTGAGTCAGGGGCCCGCGCCCCAGGCGTTTTTTTACACGCCTATATTTGACGGCGGGACGCTTCCAAAGGATCCGGCGGCGGCTATCGGGGAGGGGAACTTTAACAAGGTAAACCTGCTTGTCGGATTTAACCATGACGAAAGTTCCCTTTTTATTCAGGACCCTGTCGATAACGCTTACTACAAAACTATTGCGGCCCGCGTGATTGGCAAAGACTGGCGCGTATATGTGGACCATTTCCCGGTAGATGAAAATAACAGCGCGCTACAAAGGACGCGGCAGCTTTTTGGCGGCACGTGGTTTGTCGCCGACACAAAGGTATTCGGCGATCTTGTTGCCGCTCATGGCGGCAAAGTTTTTATGTACAACTACAACTATGTCGCGCCCGGCAGCCCGTTGGAAGCGCTCGGAGCGTATCATTCATCAGAATTAGACTATGTGTTTAACAGCAGCGCGTTACGCGGCGTTAAAAACAAAAAGATGGCACTGGAAATGTTTACGCGATGGGTCAACTTTATCAAAAATGCCGATCCCAACATAGGCGCGCCGCCGCCGACAGCTACGCAATGGCCGCGGTACGATCCGGAAAAGGCGGAAGTGATAATTTTTGACAATGAAGTAACAGCCGGCCCCTTGCCGGACAGGGAAACCGTCGATTTTATCGCAAATATACTACCTCATCCCTAAAAAACGTCTGATTTATGCGCGTTCGCATTCGTCACAATGTATCAGGGTTTTCTTGATAGTATCCAGACATCATTCAAACTGTGGATTTAGTTTTGGAATTTTGCCCGCTCGCCGCTACGCGGCGACCGGGCCTATCCGCTATAATAACGCCGCATGGCGCTACCGCGCCGGGCGGCGTTATTCCGCTTCTATCCCTTGCGCGGCGCTTCGTGTCCTGAATAGGTTCTCCGCACGGGAAAACCGGTATTTACAGTCATGTCGGGATACTAGGCGGCTTAGGAGTCGTCCTTTAGAGGGGGCTTAGCGGCGGAATAACCGGCTACGCCGGTTATTTTCGGAGTTTGGCTCAACGCGGAGCGTTGAGCTCCGGAGTTTGCTTCGCAAGCCTGCGGCTTGCTTGCCGCAAACTCCAAGCGGTGTCCTTGGGAGAGGGCAGTGAAGAATGAGTGCGCCATAGTGAATTTCTCATTTTCTTGCTATTATTGCTGCCGCCGTGTCAGATTCAAAAAAAACAAACAAATCGAATCCCACAGGCGCTTGAAGAAATTGCCGGTGACAATTTCTTCCGAGGTCAGCAGTTCCGCGCGCGCTATTCTTTCATTGTCGTCGAAAAACTCGACGTTGCCGGCGGGGAAGCCCGCCGGCAACGGCGCCGTCAGCTCATAGACGGCAATTTCGCAGCGGATGTGATCGCTCCGGTCGGCAAGGACGGTCAAGGCCCGCGCGGTTTCCGGTACCGCGAGCGGCACATGATTCAGCGCGCCCTTCCAGACTCTTGCCGGCGGAATGGCCGGAATTTCAGGACGGACGGTTTTGAAGTTGTTAAAGGCCCACGTCAAAAGCGCCTCGCCGTCCGCGTCCCTGGCGCGCACCCCCCAGCGGGATCCAAGCGATGCCGAAACGCCGAGTATCACCGCTATAAAGCGCGTTCCGCTTCGTTCGGCTGTCAGCGCTATGTTATAGCCGGACTCGTCGATATAGCCCGTTTTCAGACCATCTACGCCGTCAAATGAATAAATCAAGCTGATATGGTTTCCCTGGACAATCGTTTCCACCTTGTTTTGCAGGGACGGACGCAGATTCGAGACCTTTGGGTATGCAAACTGCGTTACCGAATGGTATTTTTTTAGATTTTCAGGGTACAGGCGCAGGTATTCACGGCAAAATACGGCAAAATCCCGCGCGGTCGTAAGGTTTTCTTCCGAAATTCCGGACGGCTCGACAAAAACCGTGTCCTTCATGCCGATTTCCGCCGCCTCCCGGTTCATCATTCTGGCAAAAGCGTTGATTGTGGGCGAAAAATTAAGCGCGACCGCAACGGCGGCGTCGTTGCCGGACGGAATCGCCATACCCAAAAATAGTTCGTTCAGGCTGACCACATGCCCCTGCTCCAGAAACATCAGGCTGGAACGCGGCGGCTGATTCTCGGCCCAGCTCTGCCTAGGCAGCTTGGCCGGTTCGTCAAGGGATATGCCCCGCTTTTCCGCCTCCTTCTCCGCCACGTACATCGTCATCAGTTTTGTCAAACTTGCAGGAGGAATTTGGTCGTCGGCGTTCTTTTCAAACAGTATCATACCGGTGGCCGCGTCCATCAGTACCGCCGCACGGGCATTCAACTCCGGTACTTCGTTTAAGGGGTCAAGGGCGAAAATCCCATCCGTGCTTACCGCAAAAATAAACACGGCAACAAAAAAGCAGATGTTTTTCACTGGATGGCGCGCGCTTCCCTGTACATCTCAGTATACTTCCCGGCGGACAGGTCCCACGAAAAATCCCGTTTCATGCCGCGCAGCCGCATACTCTTTATGTGTTCCGGCCTGTTGTAGTAGGCCCAAACCGCCCAGCCCACGGTGTTGTAAATGGCCTGCGGAGTCAGGTCGTCAAACATGAATCCGGTGCCCGCGCCCGTTGCCTCATCATAGTTTTGAACGGTATCCACAAGCCCGCCCGTGCGCCGCACTATGGGCAGCGTACCGTAGACAAGGGAATACATCTGGTTGAGTCCGCAAGGCTCGTAGCGCGAAGGCATCAAAAAGAAGTCGCTGCCCGCCTCGATAAGGTGACAAAGTTCCTCGCTGTACCCTACGTTTGCCCTAAAGTTTGGCAGCCGCTCGGACATGCCGCTTATCTCGCGTTCACACCAGGTTTCGCCCGTACCGATCAGGACAAACTGGATGTTCATGTCGCGGCAGATTGAAAAGGCAGAACCGTAGCAGGGGCCAAACAGTTCGCCTATGCCTTTCTGTTCGGAAAGCCGCGTTACCATACCGATTACCGGGATACCGGGGTCCGCCGTCAGCCCAAAACGTTTTTGCAGTTCCGCCTTTGCCTCTGCCTTGCCGCCCATATCCCCGGTGGAATAGGGCCTGGGGATAAGTTTGTCCTTTGCGGGATTCCATACATTGCTGTCTATGCCGTTCAGTATTCCCCGGTAATCGGCGTTGCGGTAGCGCAACGGCCCGTCAAGACGGAAGCCGTGCGCCTGCGTCATCGATTCCCCGCAGTACGTTTCGGACACCGTGTTGAGCTGGCCGGCGGAATAGATGCCGGCCTTGAGCATGTTCATCATGCCCCAGTCTTCAAAGCCGCCCTCGTAGAACACGTTCCAGCCCAGGCCGGTGTAGTGGAAGTTATCCTTGTGGTAGATGCCCTGGTAGCCAAGGTTATGGATCGTCAGAACCGAGACGGTGTTCGCAAATGCCCCTTCGCGCAGGCCATATTTCAGGTAGACCGGCACAAGGGCCGTGGGCCAGTCGTGGGCGTGGATCACGTCGGGATACCAGCCGGTCTTGTTGCAAAACTGAAAAACCGCGCGGGAAAAGAACGTGAACCGGCGCGGGTTGTCGGCATAATCCTCGTTAAACACGTTGGCGTAGATGCCGTCACGTCCAAAAAATATCTCATGGTCGATAAAAAAGACCTCTACGGGGTTTTTTTTTGATGATCCGGGCATCACCGTCTTGTAAACCGCGCACCACTCCTCCAGCCCGCCCATCTTTACGCCCATCTCACCTTCAAGCTGCGTAAGTTTCGCACGGTCTATGCGCCAGTAACGCGGCAGTATCACCTTTACCTCGTTTCCAAGTTTTGCAATGGCTAGTGAAAGCGCGGAGACCGCGTCTGCCAGCCCTCCCGTCTTAGCGAAGGGTACCGCCTCGCTTGCCGCCATCAGTATTTTCATCAGAATTGCTCCAGCAACTTAATTCCGTTTTCTTTTATTATCTTAAGCCCGGTTCCAAAATTGCTCAGTTTGAATATTACCGCCGCGCTGCCTTCCCGCCCTTCGAGCGATGCGTACAGGTACTCGATGTTCACGTCCGCCTCGCGAAAAAGCAGCATCAGCTTTGCCAGAGAGCCGGGCATATCCTTGATTTCTACCACAAGCACGTCGTTTTCGACGGTGGTAAACCCGGAGTCCAACAGCGCGTTAATCGCCTCGTCCTGCTTGTCAACGATTACCCGCAAAATGCCGAATTCGGCGGTATCCGCTATGCTGATCGCGCGCAGGTTTATCCCGGCGTCCGCCAGACATTTGGTAACCTCGGCAAGACGGCCCGTGTTATTCTCTAAAAATACAGAAATTTGTTTAATTCCCATAACAGCCCCCTAAATTTTTCTGTTGTCTATGACCCGTTTTGCCTTTCCGATGGAACGTTCAATCGTTTTTGGCTCTACAAGTTTGACCTTTACGCCGATCTGCAGCCTGGATTTCATAACGTTGGCGATTTTATCCCGTAAACTTTCAAGATTCCTGGTCTCGTCGCTGAAAAATTCCTTTTTTACTTCGACTTGCAACTCAATTTCATCAAGATGACTCTCCCCGCGACTCAAAACGATCACATACTGAGGCTCAGTGCCCTCAATTTCTATCAAAGCCTGCTCAATCTGGCTTGGGAACACGTTCACGCCGCGTACTATCAGCATATCGTCCGTGCGTCCGAAAAGCCTGTGCATACGCGCCGTCGTCCTGCCGCAGGAACAGGGCTCGGAAAGAAAAAACGTAACGTCCCGCGTCCGGTAACGGAGCAGCGGCGTGCCTTCCTTGGTAAGCGTCGTGAACACAAGTTCACCCTTCTCACCCGCCGGCAGCGGCTTCCCTGTATCGGGATCTACTATTTCCGGGTAGAACAGGTCCTCGTTGATATGCAGTCCGTCCTGCGCGGAACATTCAAACGCGACGCCGGGGCCTATGATTTCCGTAAGTCCGTAAATATCGTAAGCTTTCATGCCGAAACGTTCCTCTATCTCGCGCCGCATATTTTCGCTCCACGGTTCCGCGCCGAAACATCCTTTGTTTATAGGTAGTTTTCGCAGGTCTATACCGGCGTCGGCGGCTTCCTCGGTCATGTATAGCGCGTAGGACGGTGTACAGGTAAGTATTGTCGAACCGAAGGCCCGCATCACCTGAAGCTGCCGCGCCGTGTTGCCAGACGACATCGGTATCACGTTTGCCCCCAGGTACTTTGCGCCGTAATGGGCGCCCAGCCCTCCGGTAAATAGTCCGTAACCGTAGCAGTTCTGCACGGTATCGTCTCTGGTCCCCCCGGCCCCGGCAAGGGTACGCGCCATGCACTCCCCCCAAATGTCGATGTCCTTTTTCGTGTAAGCGTCCACAACAGGTACGCCCGTCGTGCCGCTCGACATGTGTATCTCCTCGATCTGGGACGCCGGACATGCCAGGAGGCCGTATGGGAAGGTGTCGCGCAGGTCATCCTTCGTGGTGAGCGGCAGCTTGGCGATGTCCGAAAGCGATTTTATATTGGCCGGCGAGACGCCCATAGCGTCCATCTTTTCCCGGTAAAATGCAACATCGTTATACAGTTTTTCCACAAGGTTCTTGAGCCGGGCAAACTGCAGCTTCCGCCGCGCCTCCGTCTCCATCGCCTCGTACTCCGGGTTAAATATCATAAGTCTCTCCTTTCATTGTTTGCAACTATAATTATGTACGCCATCCCGTCAAAAATCAACCCACCCCCGCCAGCGGGTTTAAAGTCCGCTCCGCGGTAGCGTACCGCCCGCCAGCGGGTTTAAAGTACACAGGTACGTCAGTTGTTGTCCCTGCGATTAGCTAGGTTCACAATGATTCTTGATATGAAGGGGGGCGCTGTTTTCCATGCCGTTACCGGCACATAGGGGCCTTCCTGTCGCGCCCCCCTCGCTACAGCCCCGCGTTGCGGGTCTTCCGCTACCCCCCAATCCGCCGCCACAGCGCCTGCGCGGAGGCTCATTCGCCCTGCGTCATCCGCGCTCTTTTGCCTGATGATAGGGAAGGCTGGGCGGTTGGGTGTGTGCTGTGGCAGTAGAAAAGCGATTGTAAAATAAGTAGCCTGCTTGACAAAATAAGTCCATGCTGTTAGCATTGTCGCATGAATAATATAAACACAAATAGCGCC
>JAITAE010000216.1 GCA_031284295.1 Spirochaetaceae bacterium | reverse complement strand
TAGCATTTTTTAGAAACATAACTCTCTCCGTTAATTAAAAATGTTAATAAAACAGTGCCGTTCCAAAGTCTATTAGAACGGCTCATAAAAACATAGTTTAAGGTATGGTTTCTGTCAAGAAATTCCGGCGCGTTCCTCTTTAGTCAACAGTCGTCGTTAAGCGCTGAAAATCCGTGATCGTGTAAATATCCTGCCTTTCTACAAAATCTTCCGGCTTGGAATAGCGGTACGCAACTGTTTTTCCGTCACATTCTACCGGAATGGCGATGATTTGCGCCTCCTGCCTAAAATCTCTTTCAAGAAATGCTTCACTCGAAAGGAGGCTTAAATCCGCCTCCATGAAGTATATCCTACCGCCCATAGTAAAATCCATCTCTATCGCGTAGCGGCCTTCCGTCTTTTTACCTGTTTTCTTGTTTGTTTTTCGATAAATAAGGTCATGTTCAAACAGAATGTCTTCATCGGCATTGCTTAGCAAAACATTGCCCTCCTTGCTTATTAGTGTAGGGTTGAATACCCGCAGAACATATACCGCCAGCGGGCCGTCATCTTCCGAAAGCGACTTCATGTTGAACAACGCGCTTTCTTCCACGCCGTTTTTGCTAGTGTTGATCTGTATGGATATGTTTTGGCCATTTATACTATGCGATATGATATACTCGTTACCGCTTACCAGTTTAGCGACGGCTGAAATGGGCTCCAATGTCCAGGTCGCGCCGTCATTGTAGCTGACTTCGAACACATGGATGCCCGGCGACATCTTTACAACCTGAGAATAGTTGTTGTCCGGACGTGTCCAGCTAACCGGCTGGTTGTCTACCTTTGAAACAGCCATATTTGAGGAAATCTTTACGGTAACAAGCTTAGCAGCCTCCGCGCCTGCGGGGTTGAAGACACCCCTGTCCACCGGTACATCACAGGAACAGAACAATGTCCCACTTAACAGCACAAACGCGCTTAAAGACGCTATCTTTGATCTCATAAACAACCCCCAATCTCCCATTTTACACTTCACGATATAACGGTTCCATACGGAGCCGCTATATGGATTTTATGTAAGCGTCTTTTATATGTCAAGATTTCGACTCAGGGTACAGGGCAGACGCATAAGAATTTTATTCGCAATATCTAGTTTAATACCGCACGGCTTGCCGTGCGGAGGCTCATTTCCCTGTTTCGGCGCATGAAGGAAGCGCTTTAAGCCAAAAACCAGGCGATAACGCCGCATGGCGCCTGGCGGCGTTATTCGCAGTGGGGTTTAATATCAGGCCGCAAACTCTTGGAGGATAACCGGCGTGGCCGGTTATCCAGGTACTTGAAAATATTCGCTTTACCCGGTAATAATAGGCCTTAGCTGGTCGGGGGTCAAAGATTTCACTTTTAAGCAAATTACTGTACTATAATTTCACAAAAGAAGATATCGTAAGCTGCCGGGACGAATTGCGCCGGCACAACGGGTTGAGTCTTTCGCTGATCAGTCTCGTAAGCGGGGTGCTTATGCTACTGCTTTCGTTTTATCCCAAATACCACAGCGACAGCCGCCTGTTTTATTACTTGCCGGGCGCCGTAGAGATGGGCGTGTTTGTTTACTCGCTGTATTCGTTAAAAGAAAAGCGCATATCCGGTTTCGGCATTAATACCAGCTTCCTGATATTTTTTTGTTCCCTTGTATTTTTTTGTATGTTTGTCTATGTGTCAGGCCAATCGCCGTTTGCCGTCCGTTTTTTGCTTATGTTCCTGAGTTTTCAGATAATATTTGTACTGGGTTTAATTACCAGTATTGCTATGAATACAGGCATAATACTGATTTTTTTTATTGCAAACAAATATTACCCCACAATTACCGGCGTTAATATTCCCAATAACGGCATATTCGATATTTATAATATTATACTTTCCGCGATAATATGTATGACGCTTAACTGGTATACGTCCCATGTTATTGTAAGCGGGATAATATCTTACAACCACGACCAGCTTACCGGCCTGAACAACAGGCGCAGTTTTGATCAATCCGTGAACTTTTACACTTCTGTCTGCCGTCATGTTCATCAAACTGTATGCGTCGTTATGATGGATGTTGATTTTTTCAAACCCTATAATGACTTTTACGGTCATACAAAAGGCGATATTGTTTTACAGTCTATAGGCAGGGCGCTTAAAGAACTGTCGGAAGAAGAGGGGCTTTATACGGCGCGTGTCGGCGGAGAAGAATTTATTGTTTTGTGGACCGAAAATCGCTTGATTGAAGCGGAACGTGTTGTTCTTAAACTCCGTCAAAAAATTATAAATCTGCAAATACCGCACGAAAAATCAACCGTCGCCCCTTACATTACGGCCAGTTTTGGTCTGTACTTTATGCGCGGAGGAAGTCCCGACAGCAAAGGAGAACTGTATAATTATGCGGATGTCGCCCTGTACAAGGCAAAAGAGGCGGGGCGGAACTGCATCATGCTGCTCGATTCTTCGGACCATGTATGCCGTCTTATAGAATTGCGCCCGCCGGATGGGTTGACGCGGCGTTGAAATATCTGCCTTTCCATCACTTTATAATGGCCTTTGTCTTTGTGGCTTGCGTCCCGGCGGAACAAAGGGCTCAACCAAAACTGCCGTCAAAAACCATCGTCATCGTAAACCAGGCGGGAGAAGATGTCCGCCTTGACGTGGAACTCGCCGTTACCGCCGAAGAACAGCGGAAAGGTCTGATGTTCAGAAAAGATTTGAAAAATGGCTGCGGTATGCTGTTCGTCTATCAACGCGACCAGGTACTTTCATTTTGGATGAAAAACACAATCATACCGTTGTCCATAGCATTCATCAGCCATGACGGACGCATCATTGAAATTCGTGATATGCGTCCCCAAAGTCTGGAAGCCATCAGGTCGAGCCGCTACGCCCGTTACGCGCTCGAGGCGCCGCAGGGCTGGTTTGAACGCGCCGGTATCTCCGCCGGTTGCGTCGTCCGGCTTACCGGCGACCCTTGAACGGTACCCGGAATGTTCAACCAGATAAAAGCGTGAGGTGTGTCTGAGCGGCGGCTTTTTGATTTACCTTATTAAATCCTGAAAATCCATGCCGATACTAAATTATGCAAACTCTGAAATTTGTTTTAATTGGTTTTATCGTTTTATCGTTTATGTTTGTTTCGTGCGCTTCCGCGCGGCATAGCATAAATGCGTCAATACCCGAAACCGCGCCGGTAAAAACGGCCGCGTCCGGGTATCCCGAAAGCTCAAGCACGCCGCAAAAAATACGGCCCGATGTACCTTCATCCCCGGAATTAATACTTGGACGCGGCTCGATCGGCAGTGAAAAACTTGCCGAGTTTTTGCTGATCGTGAATCCGGAAATTGATGAACCGTTTGCGTACGACTTTGCGAGGATGTATGTCGAGGAGGCGGCCGCCGAAGGTGTGAATCACGACATAGCCTTTTCGCAAATGTGCCTTGAAACCGGCTTTCTGGCTTTCGGCGGCATGGTAAAGCCCGACATGAACAATTTTTGCGGCCTGGGGGCCATAGGGCCGGGCTATGAAGGCGAAAGTTTTCCGTCTCCGCAGATAGGGATACGCGCTCAGATTCAGCATCTGAAGGCCTACGCCACTGAGGAGCCGCCGAAACAGACTCTTGTTGACCCGCGCTACCGTTTGGTTCGCTATGGTTCCGCCCCGACAATCTACGGGCTTGCCGGTTCGTGGGCAAGCGACAGGGAATACGGCAAAAAAATTAAAAACATTCTTGACAACCTGTACGCCGTTGCTTACGGTTCGTAAGCCGCCTGAAAACAGCCGGGCCTCACGGGAGGCCCCGGCCCCTCGCTCCAGCGCTATGCGCTCCCCATCACCTGCCAGCGCCCACCAGCGGGTGAACAACAACCGCGCGCTTGTTTCCGGAGTTTGCCGGGAGAGTGGGCCGCTGAGCCGCCGCGGGCGGCTGTCTGGCCGTCCTTGA
>JAITAE010000181.1 GCA_031284295.1 Spirochaetaceae bacterium | reverse complement strand
GCCAGTTCCTCGAAGCCACAGCGGAGGTAAACTTTGCGCGCCGCGGTATTGTTGTTATTTACAAAAAGATTTACGCCCTTGTTTTCGGCAAGCAGCAAACGGCTGAACGCGGAGGTAAGACAGCTCGCGATGCCCTGACCACGGTATTCCGGCAAAACGTAAACGCCGCCGATCTGGCAGCGCGAATAAGATTCGGCGTTAGTGTTGATCTTTGCCGCAATACGTTTGTCGATCAGCGCGATCAGCGTCTTTTCCTCCGCGATTATCCGTTCAAGGTTGTAACGGCAGGCGCGTATATCAAAAATTGAACCTGCCGGCAGGACCTCTTCTTTTTCGTAGGCGGCCTGTAGCGGCAGTAGCGCGTCCATATCGCTTTTTTCGGCACGGCGGAACGAAATGCCTGCCGGAGTTTTTACAGGGAGAGGGCTTTTTCCCAGCGCCATTAGCTTGAAATCGACAGTTTCGTGTCCCCGCAGCCCCAGCGGCAACAGCATGGCTTCAAGCGTTTCCACTTCCTCCGCCAAGCCCTGCAACGAATAGAGCCTTATGTTCTTCAGCGCCCGCTCCAGGAAAAAAGGCGGCGCTATATCCGTGTTGCCGTTAAAGACGGGAAACAGGGAACCTTTGCTATGCAGCAACAGGGCGCTTGCCACCACCCCACCGGATGTCAGTACCCAGGCATGATCCTTGACAAAATTCATGGTTTTAAAACGGGAACAGGCCGCCACATAGTAGATTTCTTTCATTCGCAGCAGCGTTTCGGGCCAAATACGTTCAATTTCATGCGCCTTCCACCAGCGACGAAGCGGAAATTTTTCCATAATGTACTGATTATCGGCTGTTTAGTGTAAAAGGGACAGCACCTTGTGCGGGAATTTTACCCAAAATAGCCGAGAATCCGGCCAACAGTGAATCGCTGGAATTTCCGTAAACGGCAATTGCCGCGTCCACCCAAGGAACTTCGTTAAGATAGACCGGGCTTAGCACGGAGAGTACGATGATTTTCTTGCCAAGGGGCCGGAAACTGCGCAGCACCTCTATCCCTTCGCGGTTTGAAAGGTAGAAAATGATCGTGTCCGCCCGCCGCACACGTTGCATCAGGTCTTCCGAACTGGGCGCGCTATACCAGTAAGCCGACACATTGTCAAAATACTTCTTGCCAAGCTCAAAAAAATCAAGATTCTGTCCCGCCAAAAACAGCCGCCCCGCCTTTTCCGCGGTAAGCGGAATTAAATCTTTGTTGTCCTTGATCAATGTTACAGAACGGGCCGCCAAACCCTGAAAAAACGCGGCGCCTTTCCTGTCCGGTATCTCGTTCCGCACCCGTTCCATGTCGGGTATCAGAGGGACGGCGCCCGCCCCGCGCAGGTATTTTAGCTTTACCGTGATGACACGGCGCGCCGCGTCCCTTACGCGGGCCATAAACTCAGGCTCAGTCCGCATGGCCCGCAGCAGATTCACCCAGACGGGATCGTCCAGCGCCGGCGTACTGCTCATCATGATGATATCGTTTCCCGCGAGCAGCGCCTGTTTTACCGCAAGCGACAGGCTGCCGGTACTCATCGTCGCCCCGTTCATTATCATGTCGTCCGTGATGACGAGCCCCTTGAAGCCAATCTTGTCTCTGAGCACTTCGTTCAAAAACCATTTCGACAGGGATGCAGGCGATCCGGCGGACTCGGTGTTAGGAAACGCTATATGACCGCTCATCACGGCGGGTATCCGCTCCTTTGCCATCATGCGGTACGGTACCAGTTCCCGGTTCCATAGCACATCGAAGGGCGCGTCTATGCTTGGCAGTACGCCGTGGGAATCAAGCTCCGTGTCGCCGTGACCGGGAAAATGCTTTGCCGTCGGTATCACGCCCGCCGCCAGGAGGCCCCTGGCAAAGGCTATCCCCATTATCCCCGCATATTCCGGGTAGTCCCCAAAAGAACGCGGGCCTATCAGCACGGAGCTATGGTTCGTGTACAGGTCAACGGTGGGGGCGAAATTCATGTTGATGCCCAGCGCCGAAAGCTCCCGCCCTATGTAATAGCCCGAATTGTACGCATCGTCAGGAAACCCGGACGCGCCTATCGCCATAGCGCCCGGCGTATCACTTGTGGCCCCTTTCACGTGCCGGACAAGCCCGCCCTCCTGATCCGTCGCGACAATAAGCGGCATCGAATACTGATTCCGCGCCGCCAAACGCTGAAGTACGCCGATGTTACGGGCAAGCTGCGGCGTATCCGCCGTATTCCAGCCGAAAACCTTTACGGCGCCTATATGCCGCCTGCTTATCCATTCCTGGATAAGCAGGGACGGGCCGCCGTCTGAAATGTCTCGCCATCCCAGCATAAGGGTCTGGGCAAGCGCGTCCTCATCGCTCATCGCCTCTGCCAGCGCAGAAGCAAGTTCCTCCTCCTCATCCCCGCCGTCAAAAAAATTGAGCGCAAAACCCTTTGCCTGTACAAAAAACAGGCAAACGAAGCACAGGGCTTTCAGCGCCTTAACATTACAAGGTGTGTGTGTGGTTTGGGCCGGGCTTTGCGCGGCGGCTTTTTCGGCGGTCTCAGGCGGGCAAACGCCAAATTCCCGCGCCTCCTCCGCGTTCATCTAGCGGCCTCTGTCTTCAAGGTATTTTGCCGCGCTATGCGCCGCGATCGCGCCGTCTCCCGCCGCTGTTACCACCTGCCGGAACGGGGAGGACCGCACATCCCCGGCGGCAAATATGCCTGTCTCCGTAGCCGCCATGCACTGATCCGTTACGATGAAGCCCGCGGCGTCCAGGACGGGCCGCGTTTTAAGCCCGGAGAAGGCCGCCAGTTCGCTGCGCGGTACGATTCCTGCAAAAATAAAGACCGCGTCCGCGCTTTCTTCGCTCGTTTTACCGCTTTTCACATCCTGAAGCACGACAGATTCGACTTTTTGCGCGCCTTTTATCTCTATTACGGCCGTATCGAGGCGTACTTTTACGATGGGATCGTTCATCACACGGGCGGCAACGGTATTCTGCGCCCGAAAAACGCCGCGCCTATGTACCAGTTGAACGTTTGGACTGATGCGGGACAGAAAACGCGCCTCGTCACAGGCCGCGTCCCCTCCTCCCACCACAAAAATCTTTTTATTTTTGAAAAACGGGCCGTCACAGGCGGCGCAGTACGATACTCCGCAGCCGTACAATTCAGCCTCGCCGGGTATGCCCAGCCTCTTCCTGTCCGCGCCCGCCGCGATTATCACAGCGCCCGCCTGTAAGCGTCCCGCGCCCGCCGCCGTTTCGCCGTAGTCGTCAAAACCAAACGTAAAGCCGCCCGTATCATTTTCCGCAATGCTCTGGACATTTCCGGCAATGAATTCAGCGCCCGCCTCCTCCGCCTGCGCGCGCATCGCCCGGGCGAACGCCGCCCCGCTATCCGGGCCGTGGCCCGGATAGTTCTCCAGCCTGTCTATGTTCAGCATTTCGCCGCCTACAGAAGCCATCTCGATAACAAGAACGCGCAACGCGGCGCGCCCCCCATACTGCGCGGCGCTCAGGCCCGCCGGCCCCGCGCCCACAATGAGTAAATCAACTGTCCGCATGGTTCCACTCTACCAGCTCAAAGTTTTTTGGAAAAGCCCCGCGCCGCCAGGCCGCCAGCGGCTTTAAAGTCCGCTACGCGGTAGCATACCGCCAGAGGCTTTAAAGTCCGCAGGTATGTCAGTTGTTATCCTTGCAGTTAACTAGGTTCACAATGATTTTTGATATGAAGGGGGGCGCTATTTCCATACCGCCTTCGGCATATAGGGGCATCATCGTCGCGCCCCCAGCCCGATAACAGCGCGCGAAACATTGAGCGCGTACAGTCGAAGATGCTACCGGCTGTGGCGCGGGACCAGGCTGCCGCCCCCACAAACATCTTTAGCGCCCTACTTCCAGCCCCGCTGCGCGGGTCTTCCAGTACCCCCCAATCCGCCGCCTGCCCGGCGCCCCCAGGGATTCAACTTCAATTCCCAGGGATTCAAGTTCAATTCCCAGGGATTCAACTTTAAACCCCAGGGATTCAACTTTAAACCCCAGGGATTCAACTTTAAACCCCAGGGATTCAACTTTAAACCCCAGGGATTCAACTTCAATTCC
>JAITAE010000138.1 GCA_031284295.1 Spirochaetaceae bacterium | reverse complement strand
CGCGCCGGGCGTGTTCGCCGGAACGGGTTTTTGGTCCCTCGTTATGTGAAGAATCAAAGTATTTGCCGCCGCGCCGTAAAACGGCTGTTTTACGGCGCTTTGGTGAGAGTTTTTTTGGGCCCCTTTTTTGAGCGAATCTATGGGGGGGGGGGGGGGTAGGCTAGTGAGTTATTGTTAGTTATTAGTGAATGGTTATTAGCTGGTATTGAGGGCGGCTCAACGCTCTGCGTTGAGGGATAAGCGGCTGTGCCTGTTGTCCGGTAATTGCGGAACAGGCAGCTATTAATATGCAATGTAACGACTGTCATGGGAACCTCCGGCCTACTGCGGGCCAATAGATTGAACGGCCTCCCTCCGTATTCGGGCAACGCCCATCATATATAGGATTGTCCTGACTTATGGTTTTGAGTGTTCTCTGGCGAAAACGCCCGGAAAAGACGCTCTGCAGCCCTTTCCTTACGGTCCGCCGCTAACCGGCACGACCGCCCATTCACAGTTACGCTATAGTGGGGGAATCTCACCCCGCTTCCTCTTGATATGCAAGAAACAGTTTATTGCAAGCAGGTTTTTTTGTCAAGCGGTTTCTGCCGCTGGGCCGCGGCAGGCGGCAATGAAGAATGGAGGGTGAAGGAAGCACTGATTAAATGATGCCCCTGATTGGGGGGTACTGGAAGACCCGCGTAGCGGGGCTGGAGACAGGGGGCGCGACAGGCAGGCGGCTATATGCCGGTAACAGCATGGAAATAGCGCCCCCTTATTAATAAATCAGCGTTGCCCTAGCAAATAACCGGGACAACAACTGACATACCCGTATATTTAAACCCGCTGGCGGGCGGGGTGGCGGGGCATTGAAGTATAAGGGGAACTCGGTTTATAATGATTCAAGATTACGGTTTTGGAAACGGACTTTGTAATAGCAGGGGGTTTTATATGATAAACCGAAAAAAGATACTAATAGCGGATCACGATGCTATAAACCTTGACTTTTTTGACCTGATGCTGTCGAAACTTGGTTTTATTGTGGAAAAAGCGCAGGACGGGCACGAAGCGTTGGGCAAGATAACAAACGGATATGAACAGGGATATCCGGATCTTATCATTATCAACACAGTACTCCCCAAAGTAAGCGGCTGGGAAATCCTGAAAGCTGTCAAGGCGGACTCGAAAACCGCGATTATTCCGGTGCTGCTTCTGTCCGAAATTGATGATGTAAAGGAAATAGTCGAAGCCTTCGAACTGGGCGCGGATGATTATATATTGAAACCCTTCAATTTTTCGGTTGTTCTTGCGCGAATACGAGCGGCTTTACGCAATACCGTACTCTTTTCCCAGCTCAGCACGCGGGAAAAACGGCTCGCGCTGGCCGAAAGGTTAAATGTCAACCTAAAACATACATTTATAAACTTTCAAAAGGCGATAGATGAACTCATGTCGGAGCTTACATACCTGCAGGCCAAAGAAACCGATGTCGATTCCGGATTCCTGATGGAGAAGGCGCTACGGGTTCAAAGTATATTTTCCAAAGCGGAAAAAATTATAGAGCATACAGAAACTGAGTGGGAAAACCTAAAAGAACAGGAAATAGGTCTTACAATCCTGGAAAAACCCATACGCGGTACGGTAAACTGTTAAAATGCCACAATTTTTATACGAAAAAAAGAAAGAAATCGTTCCTACAGCGACGCTGTCAAAAACGACAAGCCTTACCGGCGTACTCCATTTTGACAGTCTGATATGTATAATGGGCCGTTTCAACGGCACCATCGAAGCAAAAGGCGATCTGATAGTTGGCAAGGGCGCCAAGGTTGAATGTGATCATATTTGCGTCAATTCAATAACCGTACACGGTATGGTAAGGTCCCGGATAGACGCGAAAGACAAGGTTGACCTGATGTCGGGCAGCGAACTTCACGGCGATATAAGGGCGGGACGGCTCAGGATAGCGGACGGCGTTCTGTTTGAAGGATGTTGCAGTATGATAAACGAGGGCAGAGAGGCCGAAATATTCTCGATGTCCACACCCGAAATCAAGGCGGCACTCCGTCCGGATGTTTATGGCGCGGAGGCGAGGCTGTACGAGGCCGAGGACGGGCCCGTTTCTGCACTGTTTGACGAAAATGGAACACTATAGCGTGCGAAGCGCGGTACTCTGGGCGGGGCGGCTTGGGGAAAAGCCGGAGGCGGAGGCATTCGCGTTTCAGTCCTCAATCAATGTTGACAAGAGGCTTGTTTTCGAGGACATAGAGGGTAGCCGCGCCCATGTCGCGATGTTGGGCGCTCAGGGTATCTTGAGCGTGGAAACGGCGGCGGTCCTGGATACGGAACTTCTTAATATTGCGGGTGAAGTCAGGTCCGGCAAGCTGCCTATAGATGAAAGCGTGGAGGACATTCATTCGTTCATCGAAGGGATTCTAACGGCCCGGTTGGGCGACGCGGGGCGCTCGGTTCATGCGGGCAGAAGCCGTAACGACCAGGTTGCGCTTGACACAAGGTTGTACCTCAAGCGTCGTATCCCTGAGCTTGAGGCGCGGATCGGCGAAGCCATAGTTACGCTGCTTGACGTGGCGGAACGTCATACGGAAAGCATAATGCCCGGATACACCCATCTTCAACGGGCGCAGTGCGTAACGCTGGGCTTTCATCTTTGCGCGTGGGCGTGCGCCCTTCGCCGCGACAAGTTCCGTTTTGCCGACGCGCTTGTGCGCCTTGACGAATGCCCGCTCGGGGCGGGCGCGCTTGCCGGTTCCGGCCTGCCGCTTGACCGTGATATGAGCGCCGCCGCGCTCGGCTTCCCCGTCCCAACCCTGAACGCGATGGACAGCGTCGCCGACAGGGATTTCGCGCTGGAACTGGCCGCGGACTGCGCGATAACCCAGACGCACCTTTCACGCTTCTGCGAAGACATCGCTATATGGGCAAGCGAGGAATTTAAGTTTATCGACCTGGCGGAGGCCTGGAGTACCGGCTCGTCGATAATGCCGCAAAAAAAGAATCCTGATTTTGCCGAACTGATACGCGGCAAGGCGGGGCGTACCGCCGGGAATATGGTAACGCTTTTTACGCTGCTAAAGGGCCTGCCCTACGCTTATAACAAGGACCTACAGGAAGATAAGGAAGCCCTGTTCGACAGCCTGGACACGGTGGACACCTGCATACGGATGTTTTGCGGGATGATGGCGAGCGCCCGCTTTAACGTTGAACGGATGGCGGCGGCCTCGACCGGCGGCTTCCTTGAAGCCACCGATGCGGCCGAGTACCTCGTCCGCAAGGGCCTTCCTTTCAGGAAGGCCCACGAGGCCGCCGCCCTCCTCGTCCGTGACGCTATTGCCGCCGGTAAAAACAGCGTCGCCCTCCTCAGCCTTGCCGAACTCAAAAACCGGTCGCCGCTGTTCGAGGAGGATGTGTACGCCGCTTTAAGTCCCGCCGCCTGCGCCGGGGCCCGCCGGCTTAAGGGCGGGCCGGCGCCGGAGGAAGTCCGCCGTCAAATCGCGGAACTGCGAAAATTT